>JBFXEM010000432.1:0-2829 GCA_050180135.1 Solirubrobacterales bacterium
AAGAACCGCGATGTTTACCTCTGAACTCCTCAAACGATCAGCCATCTTTATCTGCCGCTTGAGCTTTTCTCTAGACCAAAGCCGCTGAGCGGTGGGCAGCCCGGCGCCCAAATTGCGGGCGCCGGGGGCCCATTCGGGTTAGCCCTGCTTGCGGATGTTGAGAATTGGGCAGGGCTGCCCGCTCTTCGCCATGATCATTTGCCGTCCACCTCCCCTGTGAGTGAGATTTCGGCTCAAGGAATGCCTCAGGTACTGCTCACGGGGCGTGAAATCGCGCCCCGTATCTTTCCCAGGCAGGCGACTCCCGAGCCCTTACAAGGGACGGTGTAATTAGGCAGCCCTTGCCAATCAACGGTCTGGGGGCAAAGGTGATCGCAAATTGCCCCCAACCCCGCTCAGCGGCATTGGGCCAAAAAAGGACTGGGCATCGGGCTGGGTTCTGGGATAGTTCTCATGCCCGAAGATCGCTTGACTATTCCTGGGAGGAGAACCAATGGCGACCGAGACGCAACCGGACCTGGTCGATCCGCGGCTTCTGAAGGCGCTTTCGCACCCCACTCGCGTGCTGATCCTCGACATTCTTGGTCGCGGTCCGAGTAGCCCGGTGCGGATAACGCGGGCGTTGGAGAATGTGAGCCTAAATCTGGTTTCCCACCACATCAAAGTCTTGCGGGAGCTGGGTTGCGTCGAGCTGATTGAAACGGCTCAGCGACGAGGAGCCACGGAACACATTTATCGCGCCGCCCGGTGGACGGTTCTAACCGATGCGCAGTGGGCGCAGATCGCGGCCAAAGATCGACTTCCCATCACTACGAATGTCTTGCGGTCCATTTCCGCCGACACGAATCGCGCGCTGGCGGAAGGAACAATGGATGAGCGCTTCGACAACCACATCAGCCGCTCTCCGGTCGAACTTGACGAAGAGGGTTGGAAGGAAGTCGTGGAAGCACTCGAGAACGCCCTTGGGGCCGTTTTTGAGGCCGACGCCCGGAGCGCCGAACGCGCTAGGGCCAGCGGCGAGGAACTGATGAGCGCCCGGGTGATGATCATGCAGTTCCTGATTGGCCGCGACAGCCCCCAAGAGGACGACGACGCCTAGTCCAGCCCCGCCTCCCGTAGCGCCGCCTTCACTAGGGCCGACTTGCGCGCGATCCGGGGGGTCGCGACGGCGCTGAAGCGGAGCTTCCCCTTGCGGTAGCCCCAGACGCGGTCACCGCCGGGGCCCCTGCGCTTGACGAACAACCCCGGGCCGAGCTTCTTCGCGCCTTTCGGCTTGCCCTTGGCGGCGACGGTGCTGACGACGAACTCGGTCTTGCCGGCGGGGCTGAAAACGACGGCGGCGCCGGCGCGGCGGGCGCCCTTGGCCTTGCCGCGTCCGCGCGTGCACCAGCGGAAGGAGTCGGCGACGCGCTGGGCCGGCTGGCCGGCCGCCATCAGCGTCCGCTGCGGGTCGCGGCCGAGGCGCAGGGGGCCAAAGCCGCCGCGCCGCAGGCGCTTGGGCGGGGCCAGGCAGCGCGGCCCCGGGACGCCGACGGAGCGCTCCCAGGTCTGCAGGTAGGCCTCGGCGCCGTTCAGCAGGTCGGCGGCGATCGGCTCGCCGGCGAGCAGGCGCAGTTGCTCCATCCAGTCTGGGTGCAGGCCGTACTGGGCGACGCCGTCGACGTTGACGTCCCAGGTCCGCTGACCCGAGACCTGGCGGCCGAAGGTGACGCGGCCGTCGAGCGAGGTGAACGGGTAGGAGACGGCATCGGGCTGGCCGGCCCCGCGCGCCTCCGGTTGGGCGTGGAAGCCGTTGGCGTCGGCTCCGAACCCGATCCCGAACTTGTAACGGGGGTCGGCGTCGGCGCGCAGCTTGCGCCATTCGGAGATGAAGCTCTCCGCCCCGGTCGTGATCGGCTCGACGAAGCCGCCGAGGCGGTAGATCCGCGGCCAGAGGTGTTCGTCGGTCCAGGTGTGGGATGCGAGCAGGCCCGAGTAGCGGCGCTCTTCTGCCATCTCCAGCACCCGTTTGGTCACCTTCTGGTCCTCGTGGTCGACCTCGATCATCAGGCCGCGGTCGATCATCTGCCCGATCAGGAATTCGCCCAGGGGCGTCAGGCCGCGGGCGTTGCAGTGGGGCGGGGGGCCGTAGAGCGGGGTCGCGCCGGGCGGCAGCAACCCGACCAGGCCGGCGCCGATGATCCCGGCCGAGGCCGGCACCGCGGACGCCTGCTCGTTGTCGTGCTCGGGCCCGGTGCACGGCTCCATCTGCCAGAACTGCCCGGTCTGCTTGACGTTGGCGGCGTTGATCGCGACGCCGAAGCTGCCGCCGTCGAAGCGGACGCCGCCGAAGGCGTTGTCGAACTTGTGGATCGGGAAGAAGGAGGCGACGCCCATCGCCTCGATCTCGTCGAGGCCGCGGAGGATCTGGGCGCGGTCGCAGCGGGGCTGGGCCGCGGAGCCACCGCAGCCGAAGATCTCCGAGGTCTCGATCCCGAGCACGACCGCGAGCTTGCCTTCGTTGATCACCCGGCGCGCCTCGAAGGGGGTGCGGACGATGCGAAACCAGCCCAGCCCCGGCCCGCCCGCCTGCGCGTCGATGTATTCCTCGAGCTCGTGGATCCGCCGTGCTTGCAGGCGGATGCTGTCCATG
The DNA here is from genome assembly GCA_050180135.1 of Solirubrobacterales bacterium. Classification (GTDB taxonomy): domain Bacteria; phylum Actinomycetota; class Thermoleophilia; order Solirubrobacterales; family 70-9; genus VAYN01. The sequence continues at coordinate 2,633 of JBFXEM010000432.1, forward strand.
TCCTTGCAGCTGTTGTGCTTGAGCGGGTAGATGTCGCAGAGGGCGACGTTCTCGACGAGGTCGTTGACCATGATCCGCACGCCGCCGAGGTAGGCGCGCTCGATCCAGCGGTAGTAGGTCTGCTCGTGGGTCAGCGAGGCGGGCGCCGGCCAGTCCCTGAAGGTCGGCCAGCCGATCGGATCGTGGGTGCGGACGGG
>JBFXEM010000433.1:0-2829 GCA_050180135.1 Solirubrobacterales bacterium
CGATCGCGACCTGGTCGGTGAGCCGGCCCATCAGCGTTCGAACCACTGCCGCCGCTGCTCCAGCGGCTGGTCGAGGTAGTCGCGCAGGGCCGGCGCCGCTTCCGCTGACTGCTTGGCCCGGTAGGCGCTGTCGAGCTCGCGGTCGAGGGCGACCGAGAGCGGCACCCCCTGGCTCTCGTAGACGATCTTCTTCGCCATCGCGACGGCACTGCGCGGCAGCGTCGCCATCCGCTCGGCGACCGCGATCGCGGTGGCCAGCGCGTCGTCCTCCAGCAGCTCGACGAGGCCGTGCTCGTAGGCCTCCTGCGGGGTCAGGCAGCGGGCGCCGGCGCCGAGCAGCATCGCCTTGCCGGGACCGATCATCCGCGCCATCCGGGTCAGCCCGGTGCCGCCGGGGACGATCCCGAGCCGGGTCTCGATCAGCCCGTAGCGGTGGTCGGCGCGCTCGCCGACCCGGATGTCGGCGGAGAGCGCGAGCTCGAACCCGACCCCCATCGCGTCGCCGTTCAGCGCCGCGACGATCGGCATCGGCGCCCTGTTCATGTTCTGGGTGAGGACGTGGATCCGGCGGCTGCGGACCGGCGACTCGATCGGTCCCTCGGGTTCGACCTGCTTGACCAGGATCCCGTCGACTTCGAAGTGGGTGATGAACCTGCCAGGCTGGTTGCCGGCGAGGACGACGGCCGGGACCTGGCGCTCGGTCCAGTCGGCGACCAGCTCCTCGAGCTGGCCGATGTCCTCGTCCGTGTAGTAATTCATCGGCGGCCGGTCGAACCGCGCGACGACGACGCCGCTATCGCGCTCGGAGAGCTTCCACATCGTTGCGAGCCTAGGCCGGCCGGGCGCCCCGCGCGACTGCCTTCCGCCGCCGCCCCTGGGCTATCGACAAACGGGCGAAAGCCGCCGCTACTTCTTCTTCGCCAGGTAGACGCGCACGGTCTTGCTCTTGGTGATCGTCTTCTGCCCCTTGATCGCGATCTTCACGGTGACCTTGAGCTTTACTTCGCCCGCGGCCCGGATCAGCGCCGCGCCCTTCTTGGTCACCTTCAGCTTCAGCGGTCGCGAGGTGCCAGCCGGCACCCTCACCTTGCCGCGCGCGACGACGATCTTGCGCGGCTTGGCGCTGGCGGCCGCGACGGCGCGGGGACGGACGCCGCGCGGCCCGCCGGCCTTCGCCCGCGCGCTGGCTTCGGCCTTCGCCAGGCAGTCCTTGACCGGGCAGAAGACCTTCATCGGCTCGATGTAGCCGCCCTGTGACCAGGGGATCCGCTTGGTGATCCAGACGAGCTTCGGCTTGATCTTGGCGCCGGGCAGGGGCGGAAGCGGCGGAACGGCCGCCTTCGGGGCGGGTTTCCAGGCCGGTTCGAAGCTGTCGTCGCCGGTCAGCGAGGTGACCGATCCGCTGCCGTTCGAGCTGGCGATGTAGACCTTGTCGGTGTTGTCCGCTTCGGTCGAGATGTCGCCGAAGTAGAACCCGTGGAAGACGAGCCGCGACCCGTCCGGCGACCAGGACGGAGCCGGCCCGTTGACGTTGAGGCCCTGGACGACCGGGAGGCCGTGATCGCCCGAGCCGTCGGCGTTGGCGACCCGGACGTAGCCGCCTTCCTGGTTGGCCGGCGAGGAGGTGTCGCGGTAGGCGATCTGTGCGCCCGTCGGCGACCAGGCGGAGAAGATGAACTGGGTGTTCGAGGCGACGACCGTCGGGGTTCCGCCGCCCGCCGGGACGATGTTGAGGTCGAGGAATTCGGCCGGATGGGCGGGGTGTCCGAAGGCGATCCGGCTGCCGTCGGGCGACCACTCGGGTTCCACGCCCGCCCCGCCCGCGAGCGGCGCCGCGCTCCCGCTGCCGTCGCTGTTCTTCAAATAGACCTGCTTGTTGGTCCAGTAGGCGATCTGTTTGCCGTCCGCCGACCAGGTCGGTCCGCCGCCGGGGAAGGCGACCTGCACCGGATCTGCCTGGCTCCCGTTCGATTCGGTGACGAAGACGAGCTGGCTGCCGGGATTGGCGATGCCACGCGCGAAGGCCAGCTTCGAGCCGTCAGGCGACCAGGCGAGTTCGCCCAGCGGCACGTTGCCGTTCGCGTAGTGGGTCACCTGGGTGGCGACGTTGATCGTCTGACCGGGCGCGTTCGGGTCCATCAGGAAGATATTCGGGGTCGGCGGGAAGACGTCGTTGCGGGTGGCGACGAAGGCGAGCTTCGACCCGTCCGGCGACCAGACCGGTTCTTCGTCGTAGCTGGTCGCGCCGTTGAAGGTGAGGTTGACGACGTCGCTCGGGTTGTCCGGGTCGAGCAGGCAGATATCGAGGTCGCAGCGGTAGGCGACTTCCTTCGGCGCGGCGGACGCCGCGGGGGCGGCAATTGCCAGCAGCGCCAGCAGCAGGGCCGCCGTCGCGAGGCAGCGCTTCGACCGGGCCGTGATCACCGGCCAATCGTCTCACGCCGCGCAAGGGCATCATGCTCTCGGCGATGGGCGCGCTGAACCCGAAGCTGACCGAGCTCTCGCTCGCCGACCTGCGGCGCCGGCGCAGCGCCAAGTGGGCGCAATACCCAGAGGACGTGCTGCCCGCCTGGGTCGCCGAGATGGACTTCCCGCTGGCCGAGCCGGTCGCGGCGGCGCTGCGGGCGGCGATCGAGGACGGCGACACCGGCTATGCCGCGCCGGCCGAGCTGGGGCTGGGCGAGGCGTTCGCCGAGTTCGCCGCGGCGCGGCTCGGCTGGACGGTCGACCCGGCCGCGGTCTCCCCCGCCCCCGACGTCGTCGGCGCGATCGTCGCCCTGCTGGCGACGCTGGCCCGGCCCGGCGACGCCGTCGTCGTCAACACCCCCG
>JBFXEM010000434.1:0-2824 GCA_050180135.1 Solirubrobacterales bacterium
CACCGAGCTCGAACGCCCGCGTCAGCAACTTCAGCGACGGCCGCGAAATCGAACGGCCGTATCCGCCGACCAAGCTTGAGGAGAACATGGTCCTCACCCTCGAGCCGAACGTGGTCACCGTCGACCGGTGGGGCGAGGACGCGAGGCTCCCCTGGATCCCGCGCCGGGGCTTGACCCTGGGGACGCCTGTAGTGGTCACCGCCGACGGTTGCCGCGTCCTGGCAGAGGACTGGTGGGAGCCGGCGGTGATCCGGATCGGGTTGGACTGATTGCCGTCACGAGGTGAGGATCTGCCCGTCGGCGACGACCGCGACGCCGTCGATCTCCACGGTCGGCCGCGAGATCACCCCGTCGAGATGGATATCGCTCGGCGTGCTGCCCCCGTACATGAGGTTGTCGCCGAGGGCGACGTGGATCGTCCCCCAAGCCTTCTTGTCCTCGGAGACGTTGCCGGTGATTCCCGCCTCGGGGTTGATCCCGAAGGCGCACTCACCGACGTGGTCGGCGTTGTCGATGCCGTCGATCAGGCCCCTTAGTCGCTCGGCGTCGGCGCCGCCGCTGATCTCGGTCACGTAGCCGTTCTCGACCTCGTAGGTGACCGGCGCCTCGAGCAGGCCGATCATCGCGATCGTGCGGTCGACCACGATGCGGCCGTTGACGGAGCCGTCGCGGGGCGCCTGGAAGACCTCGCCGCCCGGAAAGCAGCCGATCTGACCCATCTCCCGGGCCATCGCCGCGTCGATCTTCGCCGGCATCCCGGAGATGTCGCCGGTGAAGTCGGTGCCGAGGGCGGTCGTGACGTGGATCTCCGAGCCGGCGCTGACGACCTTCGCGAGGGCTTCGCCGATTCGCTGCACCTCGTCGTAGTCGGCACTGTTGGCGCCGGTCAGCATCTGGCTGCTGTCAACCCCGGGCATGGAGACGAAGCGAATCGAGCCGTCGGCCAGGCGCCCCTTCACGGTCGGAGAGTGGCCGAGCGAGAAGTGGGTGACGCCGAGCACCAGGGTGGCGCGCTCGAGGGCACCGTCGATCGTCGCGGGCGGGTCGTCCCCGGCCCAGCGAGTGACCGGCATCACCGCCATCGTCGGGATCGCGCCCGCGGCCAGGGCCGCACCCTGCAGTGCCCGGCACACCGCCATGTCCGAGCGAGTGTCGGTGACTATGAGGACCTCCTCTCCGGGCTTCACCTCGCAATAGGACTCGAGCACCCGCCGCGCCGCCGCGGCAAGCTCGACGTCGACCCAGGTGGACGCGGAGTCGGGGGAATGCATCAGACAGCTCCTCTCTCGGCCGGGGGGATCCCGGCGCTAACTTCCTCTAGGGCGCGGCGGGGCCCCTCCGGGTCCGCCCACTCGACCTCATGGATGAGCAGCTCGGTGATCCCCACGGCGGCCAGCTCTCCGAGCGCGGCTCCGATCTGGGCGGGGGTGCCGAAGCAGTGGCAGACGTTGCGGCCGACCGCGCCGGCGCGTCCCTCCGCCGCGGCCGCGGCGGCGACCGCGTCGACGTGGCCGGAGATCGCGGCCAGGGTCTCTGCGTCCATCTGCACCGAGTAGATCGAGTCGGGGTCGCGCGAAGTGTCGACGACGTCGACGTAGCCCTGGCCGAGGCGGCCAGCGCGGGCCAGCGCGCGTGGGTTGGTGCCGCCGAAGACGATTGGGATCTCGCGGGCCGGCCGTGGGTAGCAGTGGATGCCGGCTTCGAGGCCGAAGGGGCCGGCGGTCGCCTCCGTCACCCCGGTCCAGCAGCTGCGCATGATCTCGACCCACTCCTCGAGGCGGTTGCCGCGGGCAGCGAACGGAACCCCGAGCGCCGCGAACTCTCCCTGCAGCCAGCCGGCTCCGACGCCGAGTACGATGCGGCCGCCGCTGTAGGCGTCGAGGCTGGCGATCTGCTTAGCCAGGATCACCGGGTTGCGCAGGACCGGGACCATCACGGCGACCCCGACCTCGACCTGCTCGGTGGCGGCAGCGACCAGCGACATCGAGACGACCGAGTCGTAGATCGGAGCGTCGAGGTCCCAGGGCGGCTCGCCGTCGAGGGTGTAGGGGTAGGGCGCGTCGTAGGCGGCCGGCATCACGTTGTGGTCGATCAACCAGATCGTGTCGAAGCCGGCCTCCTCGGCCCGGGCGGCGCACTCGGTGATCGAGAACTCCAGCGCCTCCCGCCGGTACTGCGGCACGTGCACGCCGATCTTCACCGCGACCACCTCCGACACCGTTCGCTTGCTGGCGACTGCGATGCCAGCCTAGGTTCCGGGCCCCGCTGCGGAGGTGGTGATTTGACCCACCGGTGGCGGACTCCGGGGTGGGAAGTGCCCCTGGCGGCTGTCGCGGCGGCTGGGCAGACTGGCTGCCATGGAGCCGAGTCTCAGCAGCACCGGGAAGTTGTGAAGGGCGGCATCGCGGTCGTCACCGGCGCCGCCTCGGGAATGGGCCGCAAGGTCGCCGAGCGGTTCGCCGCGGCGGGCGCCGCGGTCGTGCTGACCGACGTCGATGCGGACGGCCTCGAGCAGACCGTGGCGGCGGTCGAGACGACCGGCGGCGCGGCCCGGGCCGAGGCCGGCGACATTGCCGATCCGGGCACGACCGAGGCCGTCTTCGCTTTGGCGGAGCGTGAGTTCGGCCCGGTGGACGTCCTCGCCAACGTCGCCGGGCTCTCGATCCGCCGATCGCTCGGCGCCACCAGCCTCGAGGACTGGAATCGGACCCTGGCGATCAACCTGACGGGTCCCTTCCTCACTTGCCAGCGCGCGGCAAGCTCGATGGGTGGGCGCGACGGCGCGATCGTCAACGTCAGCGCCGTCGCCGGCATCTCCGGCATG
>JBFXEM010000435.1:0-2821 GCA_050180135.1 Solirubrobacterales bacterium
CCCCCGCTGGAGCGAAAGCCTCTCGGCAGCAGCGAGAGGCCCATTCGTAGCCAGGCACCCCTCGGGGTACTAGCTATCTGGATGGAAAGACAAAGCACCCCTACCGGGCCTGCCCCGGTAGGGGTGTAGCGTCTTGCACTTTTTCGGCGGCGCAGAAACTCGGACGGCCGCGAACGCCGTCGAAAAAGTTAAGCGGAACCCCTACCGGGGCAGGCCCGGTTAAGCGGCTTTGCTCTTGTAGTACTGGGCGTTGATCTCAGCGTATTTCGCCCACTCGGCCGGGAGCTGGTCCTCGGCGAAGCAGGCGTCAACCGGGCACGCCTCGACGCAGGCATCGCAGTCGATGCACTCGTCAGCGTCGATGTAGAGCATCTCGACCGAGTCGTAATCGGGCTCATCCGGAGTCGGATGGATGCAGTCGACAGGGCATACCTCGACGCACGAGTTGTCCTTGGTGCCGATGCACGGCTCGGCGATCACGTAGGTCATTCAGAGATCTCCTACTAAGTCGGTTTCGGTGCCGGAGCGGAGGCTTGACGGCCCCCGCCAAAAAGCGAAATCGCATTCTACGGATGTGGCGCCGCGGATGGCGTCACTAGGCTTTCGGTGCAGCGATGCGATCAACGACGCGACAGGGGCGACGGCGATGCTGCTGCTGACCGGGGCAACCGGCAGCATCGGATCGCGGCTGCTGCCGCTGCTGCTGGAGAGCGGCGAGGATGTCCGCTGTCTGGTGCGTGAGCCCCGGCGCCTCGGCGAGCGGCGGGTCGACGTGCAGATCGCGCTCGGCGACCTCGGTGAGATGTCCGACCCTTACCTGGTGCGCCAGGCGCTGCGCGGGGTCGACACCGTGATCCACCTGGCGGCGACGATCCGCGACCAGCCGCCGAAGCGGATCGAGGAGCTGAACGGGCTGGCGACGGTGCGGCTGCTGCGGGCGGCCGAGCGCAGCGGCGTCGAGCGCTTCCACTTCTTCAGCGCCCTGGACGCGGGGGCCGCGCAGCGCACCCGCTTCTTCCGCGCCAAGTGGCTGGCCGAGCAGGCGGTCGCCTCCTCGCCGCTGGACACGACCGTCTTCGCTCCCTCGATCGTCTACGACCACTCCGACCCCTGGATCACCCTGCTGCGGCGCTTCTCGTTCCTGCCGGTGCTGCCCGTATCCGGCGACGGCAAGGCGCGCTTCCAGCCGATCTGGGCCGACGACGTCGCCCGCTGCGTGGTCGCGGCGCTGGCCGCGAGCCCGGCCCGCGACCGTTACGAGCTGGCCGGCCCGGAGACACTCGACTACGACCAGATGTCCGATCTGGTCAGCCGCATCGCCGGCCGCCCGCGGCCGCTCGTGCACGTTCCGCTGCCGCTGGTCCGCTCGGGCTTGATCGCGATCCGCTCCCTTTTCGGCGAGGCCGTGTTTGCAACTTGGGAGGAGGCCGAGCTGATGGAGGTGCCGATGGTGAGCGAGCGCGGAACGGCCGACGCGCAGGCCCTCGGCGTGCAACCGCGAAGGATGAGCGATGTCCTGGAGGGTCCCTAAGAGAATCTTCGTGCTGGCAGCCGTGGTCGTGGCGCTGGTTGCCGCGCCCAGCGCCGGGGCGCTGACCCTGACCCCGCCGAAGCCGAACGTCTTCCTCGGGGTCTCCGACCGTGGCACCACCCAGGAGTTCAACGAATTCGCGACGCTGACCGGCAAGCACCCGGCGCTGCTGCAGACCTTCCACCCCTGGGGCAACAGCCTCAACGAGGCCTACGAACGCTGGCGCGAAACGGCGACCCGGCCGATCCTCCACATCTCCACCGCCGACGACCAGACCCTGGCCGAGATCATCACCCCGCAGCAGATCGCCCTCGGGGGCGGCGACGACTACCTGCTGCAGCTGAACACCTTCTTCGCGACCCAGGGGCTGCCCGCCTACATCCGGCCGCTGGGCGAGCCCAACCGCTGCCTCAACGCCTGGTCGGCGGTCTACTGCGACGGCACCCAGCGCGGCGGCGAACACACGACCGGCTGGTACAAACAGGCCTTCCGCCGGATCAGCGCGATCGTCCGCGGCGGCCAGACGCTGGAAGGGATCAACGCGACCCTGGCCGAAATCGGGCTGCCGCCGCTGAACCGGACCAAAGGCCCGAACCCGACCAGCCTGCCGCCGGCGCCGGTGAGCATCATCTGGAGCCCGCTGCCGGGCGGCTCGCCGCGGGTCAAAGGAAACTTCCCGGGCAACTACTGGCCCGGCAGCCGCTGGGTCGACTGGGTCGGCACCGACTTCTACTCGCAATATCCCGTCTGGGAGGACCTCGAACGCTTCTACAAGGGCGTGCAGTGGAAGGGCAAGCCGGTCGCGATCACCGAGTGGGCGGTCTCGCGCGAAGACGAACCGCGCTTCGTCAAGCAGCTGATCTCCTGGGTGGTCAAGCGCCCCCGAGTGCGGATGCTCGTCTACTACACCGGCTTCGGACCGGGCAACGAGTACGACCTCAACCTCTACCCGCGCACCAAGAACACCCTGAAGAAGAAGATCCGCCGCGCCAACTTCCTCCCCTACGCCGACTACAACGCCTCGCTGTACCCACCTCTGCCGGTCAAAGAAAAGAAGAAGTAGCCGTCAGCAGCCGTGCTCTTGCCTTTTGTAACCCAGAGGGTGACAAAGGACAGGAGCGCCATTAGGAAACTGTCACGCCGCGGGGCGAAACGCGAAGGGCCCCGGTGTCCCGGGGCCCTTCGGTGCAGCTGAACCACCCGTTGCCGGGGGCTCGTTACATCATGCCGCCCATGTCCGGCATACCGCCGGGCATGCCACCGCCGGCGCCGCCTTCCTCCGGCGGCTCG
>JBFXEM010000436.1:0-2810 GCA_050180135.1 Solirubrobacterales bacterium
CGCGAAGGGCTTGTTCCGGAAGCGTTTGTAGACGCCGTTCAGCGCTTTCCATTCAGGGTAGGCGGCGTAGAAGTCGGTGCCGGCCCAGTCGACCCACCTGTCGCCGGGGTAGAAGTAACGCGGCCGGTTCCGGGGCACGGTCGGCGAGCCGGCCGGGAGCGGGCTCCAGACGATCGCGACCGGGGCGGCGGGCAGGCCGCGAACGCTGACCGTGAGCGGCGGCAGCCCGGCTTCGTGCAGGCGGGCGTTGATCACCCGCGCCTTGCCGCCGCCGTGGACGAGGATGTAGATGCGGCGGAAGGCGCGTTTGTAGGCGCGGGTGCTGTGGCCGCCGCCGCGTGCCTTGCCCTCGCAGTCGAGGGCGGCGTAGACGTTGAGGCAGCGGTTGGGCTCGCCGAGCGGGCGGATGTAGGTGGCGAGCTTTTTGTTCCAGAAGAGCTTGTTGAGGCGCAGCAGGTAGGCGTCACCGAAGCCGGAGGCGATCTGGGCCGGGGTGATCAGCTCGTGGCCGTCGCTGCTGTCGGCGGTGGTGATGTGCAGCATCGGCCGGGCGCGGGCGGTCTGCCAGCGGCGGATCGACTGCGGGAAGTCGGTGCCCCAGGTGCGGAAGGACTGGATCACGGCCGGGTGCTGGGAGGTGGCGGTGGTGAAGGCGCCGAAGTCGGCCGGGTCGCCGGTGTCGGAGACGCCGAAGTAGATCTTCTTGCCCGGCGGTTCCAGCGGGGCGCCGCGGGCGCTGCCGGCGAGGGCGAGCAGGCCGAGGGCGAGCGCCGCCACCGTGGCGGTGGCGAGCAGAACGGTGAGGTGCGCTCGGTGCCGGGCCATTCGAGAGTCGTGCTTCTTCCAGCGGTCGGGGGACATGCCCTCCCCAACACGAGAAGAGGGGCGTATCCTCGCTGGCGGTGAGGAGATTCAGGTCTCTGCTGGCTCTCTGGGCGATCCCTGTCATCGCGCTCGGGATCGCTGCGCCCGCCGCTGCCTCCTCGAGCGCTCCCTTCGGGCACGCCTGCGTGGCCGAGAACGGGGTCCGCTTCTGCCCGACCCAGAGCCCGGCCGAACGCGTGCCCTCCTTCGACGGGGTGCCGCTCGACGTCGACGTGACCCTGCCGGAGACCGGCAGCGGGCCCTGGCCGACGATCGTGATGCTGCACGGCTTCGGCGGCAACAAGACCAACTTCGAGACCACGTCGCCGGCCGGCCCGGCGCCCGAGGAAGCCGGCAACGGCTCGACGATCTACCGCTACAACAACAACTTCTTCGCCCGCCGCGGCTACGCCGTCGTCAACTACACGGCGCGCGGCTTCGGCGGCTCGTGCGGCGGCGGCCCCAACGGCGACCACGCCGGGCCCTGCGGGCTCGGCTTCATCCGCCTCGCCGACAGCCGCTTCGAGGCGCGCGACACCCAGTACCTGCTCGGGCTGTTGGCCGACGAGGGGGTGGCGAAGCCGCGCGCGATCGGCGTCACCGGGATCTCCTATGGCGGCGGCCAGAGCATGGAGCTCGCCTTCCTGCGCGACAAGATCCGCAACCCCGCCGGCAAGCTCGTGCCCTGGCGCAGCCCGGACGGCAAGAAGATGCGGATCGCCGCCGCCTACCCGCGCTGGCCCTGGTCGGACCTGGTCGCGGCGCTGATCCCGAACGGCCGCTACCTCGACACCCAGGTGGCGCCGAAGGGCCAGAGCCTGCGCCCGTTCGGGGTGCCGATCCAGAGCTACCTCAGCGGCCTCTACCTGACCGGGTTCCTCAGCGGCTACTACTGCGGCGGCGCCCCGGCCTCGACCCCATGCCCGGATCCCGCTGCCGACATCACCCAGAACTTCGCCTACATCCAGACCGGCCAGCCGCTCGCGCCGGCCGCCAGGTCGGCGCTGGAAAGCGTCTACCGCAACAGCGGCGGCTACCCGATCCGCTTTCTCAAGGGCTTCGAAGGGACGGCGCCGCTGCTGATCGAGAGCGGCTGGACCGACGACCTCTTCCCACCCGAACAGGCCCTGCGCGTTTACGCCTACCTGCGCAAGAACTACCCGAAGCTGGCGCCGAGCCTGCAGTTCGGCGACCTCGGCCACAGTCGCGGCTCGAACAAGCCCGGGACCAACCACTACTTCAACGAACAGGCGGCGCGGTTCTTCGCCCACCACCTGCTGGGCGCGAGGAAGCGCGGCCCGGCGCCGGGCTCGGTCACCACCTTCACCCAGACCTGCCCGCTGACGGCTCCGGACGGTGGCCCGTTCAAGGCGAAGCTGTGGAAGGAAATCCACCCCGGCAGCTTCAGCTTCGGCTCCGCCGGGCCGCAGGAATTCACCTCGGCCGGCGGCGACACCAGCGTCGCCAAGGCCTTCGAGCCGACCTTCGGCACCAGCGAAGCCTGCAAGACGATCCCGATCACCGCCGAGCCCAACACCGCGGTCTACTCGCGCGGGGTCCAGAACGGCTTCACGCTGCTCGGCCTGCCGAACGTCTCCCTGCGCGTCACCTCGACCGGCCAGTACGGCCAGATCGTCGCCCGCCTCTGGGACATCTCCCCGGAAGGCACCCAGCTGCTGGTCAGCCGCGGCGTCTACGCGCTCGAAAACGGCCAGTCCGGCGAGCTCGACTTCCAGCTCCACGGCAACGGCTACCACTTCGCCAAGGGCCACACCGTCCAGCTCCAGCTGCTCGGCCGCGACGCCCCCTACTACCAGCCTGGCAACCTCCCCTTCACCGTCCGCGCCTCCGGCGTCGAGGTCGAACTGCCGACCATGCAGCGCAAGCCGCGCTGACGATCACGAGTCCGTAGTTGACCACCGTATGGGTGGTCAAGAGCAGACTCG
>JBFXEM010000437.1:0-2808 GCA_050180135.1 Solirubrobacterales bacterium
TCGTCCGGGTCTGGACGTCGGAGGGCGCGACGTCCGGGATGACTCCTGGGTGAGGTCATGGGGCCGGGGCGGTAGACCTCTGGGGGAATTGAGTCGCGTCCCCTAAAGGGGACTGCTCCACCATGTTGAGCCCGCCTATGGCGGGCTTGAATCAGTAAAGGGGCCATTCGGCCACATTCCCGGAGAGGGGACCACATCCCCGCCCACGACGCGTCCCGTTCGGACTCCGAAAGCGACCGAGGTTCGGGTGCATAGCGGCTGAGCGCGGTGGATCCTCGTTCCAGCAGCCAGAGGCGTCCCGCTGCTGTTCTTCTTGCTCCAAGCACCCGTCTCTCGGCCGATCCCGGCGGGGCGTGTCGGAGGGAGCCGGGTGTGCTCTCGGGCGAATGTCGCCCGAAGGGCCTTTCCTTATTCCTGCTCGCCAGAAGCGAGCTCCCTATCGTGGAGCAGCCCCCTTTAAGGGGCGCGACTCAATTCGCCCGAGAGCACATCCGGCTCCCCCTGGCTCACGCCGCCGAGGACTCGGACCAGGCCCCGTACAACCTGGCGTAAGCCCCACCCGCCGCGATCAGCTCGTCGTGGGTGCCCTGCTCGGCGATCCCCCCATCCGCGAGGACGACGATCTTGCCGGCGCGGCGGATCGTCGAGAGGCGGTGGGCGATGACGATCGCGGTGCGCCCCTGGAGCAGGCGTTCGAGCCCTTTCTCGATCGTTTTCTCGGTGCGGACGTCGACGTTGGAGGTGGCCTCGTCGAGAATCAGGATGCGCGGCTCGGCGAGCAGAGCGCGGGCGAAGGCGACGAGCTGGCGCTGGCCGGCGGAGAGCTGGATTCCGCGCTCGCCGACCTCGGTCTCGATCCCGTCGGGCAGGGCCTGCACGAAGGCGGTGGCGCCGACGGTGGCGATCGCCGCTTCGATCTCCTCCAGGCTTGCCTCCGGCCGCCCGAAGGCCACGTTCTCGCGGATGCTGCCGGAGAAGAGGAAGCCCTCCTGGGGCACGATCCCGAGCTGGCGCCGCAGCGCCCGCTGCTGGACTCCGCGCAGATCGTGGCCGTCGACCAGGACGCGGCCTTTTTGCGGGTCGTAGAAGCGCGCGACCAGCTTCGCGAAGGTCGACTTGCCGGCGCCGGTGGCGCCGACCAGGGCCAGGGTCTGCCCCGGCGGCACGTGCAGGTCGACGTCTTCGAGCGCCCAGACGTCCTCGCCCGGCTCCGCCGCTTCCTCGTAGGAGAACCAGACGCCGTCGAGCTCGATCTCCCCGCGCAGGGTGCCGGGGTCGATCGCATCGGGGGCGTCGACCATGTCGGGCGCGGTGTCGAGCAGGTCGAAGATCTTGTCCAGCGCCGCCATCCCCTGCTGGTAGGTCGTGTACAGCTGGGAGAGCTGCTGGATCGGTTCGAAGAAGGTGGTCAGGTAGCCGACGAAGGCGACGATGACGCCGATCTGGATCTCGTTGTCGATCGCCATGCCGCCGCCGTAGACGAGGATCACCGCCGTCGCCACCGCCGCCAGCAGTTCGACCGCGGGGAAGTAGGAGGCGTTGAGGTAGACGGTCTTCATGTTGACCTCGCGGTTGGCCTCGTTGAGCGCGGTCATCTCGTCGACGTGGCGGGGCTCCTGGCCGAAGCTGCGGACGACGCGGACGCCGCTGAGGCTCTCCTGCAGGTAGGCGGTGATCGCCGCGATCCGCTCCCGGGTCGCCCGGTAGGCGCCGTGGGAGACGATGCGGAAGATCACGCTGGCGATCAGCAGCAGCGGGAAGGTGAGGAAGACGACCAGCGCCAGTTGCACGTCGAGCACGAGCAGGATGACGACGACGCCGAGCAGGGTCAGGGTGCTGGAGAAGATCGTCACGACGCCGCTGGTGACGAGCTGGTTGAGCGCCTCGATGTCGTTGGTCATGCGGGAGATCAGGACGCCGGGGCTGCGGCGGGTGAAGAACCCGATCGACATCGACTGCAGGTGGGTGAAGACGCGCTGGCGCAGGTCCTGGAGGACGCGGGTGCCGACCCAGCCGACCATGTAGGTCTGCAGGTAGGTGGCGGCGGCGTAGAGGATCGCGACGACGACGAAGGCGGCGACGATCACGTCGAGGGCGGCGACGTCGCCGGTCTGGATCCCGGAATCGATCGCGCGGCCGGCCAGGTAGGGGGGAGCGAGCCCGGCCGCGGTCGCGGTCAGCAGCCCGAGGAACATCAGCGCCACGCGGCCGCGGTATGGCCGCAGTTGCGAGAGCAGCCACTTGACCTTGCGGCCGCGCTGGTCCTGACCGCGGACCAGCCGCCAGAGGGCGACGAACAGCCGCCAGATGTTCATCGCGTGGTTCCTTTCGGAACCCTGCGGGCTCAAAGGAACCGCGGGTTTGCGGCGGAGCAGGCTCACAGGCGCGCCATCTCCTCGCGTGCCTCGAGGTCGCGCTGGAGGAAGACCGAGTCGGCGAGGCCGTGCTCGGCGATCTCGCGGTAGAAGCCGCAGCCCTCCATCAACTCCTCGTGGGTGCCGTGGTCGACGATCTTGCCGCCGTCGACGACGACGATCTCGTCGGCCAGGGAAACGGTCGAGAGGCGGTGGGCGATGATGAACGTGGTCCGGCCCGCCATCGCCTCCTCCAGCCCTTCCTTGATCGCCACCTCGGTGGTCGCGTCGACCGAGGAGGTGGCGTCGTCGAGGATCAGCACGCGCGGGTCGGCGAGCAGGGCGCGGGCGATCGCGACCCGCTGGCGCTGGCCGCCGGAGAGCGTGAGGCCGCGCTCGCCGACCCGGGTCTCGTAGCCGTCGGGCAGGGCGCGGATGAATTCGTCGGCCTGGG
>JBFXEM010000438.1:0-2794 GCA_050180135.1 Solirubrobacterales bacterium
CCAAGACCAACCCCCACGGCGCCGACAGCCACGCCGAGGACTAACCGCGCGTCTACTACACCCGCGAGCAGCACCGCGCCCACCGCGCCAACTTCGGCCCCTTCTCCAGCGCCAAGCGGGTGCGGGAGACGCTCGACCTGCTCGGCAAGCTGTTCCAGTTCCGCACCTGCGAGGGGACCGAGCCCGGCCGCCGCTCCGGCAGCCCCTGCCTCGACTACTACATCAAGCGTTGCGGGGCACCCTGCGTGGGGCACGTCAGCCAGGAGGAGTACCGGCGCAACATCGAGGCGATCGTCGACTTCCTCTCCGGCCGCTACCGTCAGGTCGAGGACGAGGAGGTGGCGAAGATGGAGGCCGCGGCGGCGGCCGAGGAGTTCGAGCGCGCCGCCCTGCACCGCGACCGCCTGAAAGCGATCCGCTCGCTGTTCGAGCGCCAGCGGGTCGCCGGCGGGTCGGTCGGGACCGCGGACCTGATCGGGGTCGCGGTCGAGGGGCCCGACGCCAACGCCCAGGTCTTCCAGGTCCGCGACGGCATCCTCGCCGAGCGCCAGAGCTTCTACCTCGAGAACCAGGCCGAACGCGAGGCGGCCGAGGTCGCCGAGGAGTTCATCGGGCAGTACTACTCGGCCTCGCCCTCGATGCCGCGCACGATCATCGTCGGCCCCTACCTGCGCGAGCGCACCGAAGTGCTCTCGCAGGCGCTGAGCGAACGGCGCGGCTCCCCGGTCGAGGTGCGCGCCGCCGAGCGCGGCGACAAACGCAAGCTGCGCGAGCTGGCCGAGCGCAACGCCCAGCTCGCCCTCGACCAGGACCGGCTGCGCCGCGAGCACCGCCGCGCCCGCCGCGTCGAGTCGCTCTCCTCGCTGCAGGAGGCGCTGGGGATGGAGGAGCTGCCGGTGCGGATCGAGGGCTTCGACATCTCCACGATCGGCGGCGAGCACACGGTGGCCTCGATGGTCGTCTTCGAGGGCGGCGCCACCAAGAAGGCCGACTACCGGCGCTTCAAAGTCCGCGGCGACCTGCGGCAGGCCGGCGTCGGCAACGGCGGCCCCGACGACTTCGCCTCGATGGAGGAGGTGCTGGCCCGGCGCCTGGCGCGCTACCTCGAACAGGCCGACCTCTCGCCGCACGACGGCAAGCGCGACGCCAGCTTCGCCTCGCTGCCCTCGCTGATCCTGATCGACGGCGGCAAGGGGCAGCTGGCGGCGGGGATGCGGGCGCTGGCGCCGTTCACCGAGCGCGGCGTCACCGTGGTCAGCCTCGCCAAGCGGATCGAGGAGGTGTTCGTCCCCGGCCGCTCGCAGCCGCTCGACCTCGACCCCGGCAGCGAGGCCTCGAAGCTGCTGCAGCGGGTCCGCGACGAGGCGCACCGGTTCGCGATCGACCACCACCGCGGCCGCCGCGACCGCGCGATGACGGTCTCGGTGCTCGACGAGCTGAAGGGGATCGGCCCCGCCCGCAAGCGCGCCCTGCTCCAGCATTTCGGCTCCCCGGAGCGGTTTCTCGCCGCGACCAGGGAGGAGCTCGAGGCGGTGCCCGGCCTGCCTGGCAAAGTAGGGCGCGAGATCCACGAGCAGCTCAACAGAATCGGCTGAGAGAACCCATGGCAGAGGCAGAGGCAGCGAGCGTCGCGCTGGTCGTGATCACCGGTCACTCGGGGGCCGGCAAGTCGGAAGCGATCGCCGCCTTCGAGGACGGCGGCTACTTCTGCGTCGACAACCTGCCGCCGCGGATGATCGAGAGCCTCGGCGAGCTCTTCCGCCACGAGGGCAGCGGGGTCGAGCGCGCGGCGGTCGTCTCCGACGTGCGCGGCGGCGAGTACTTCGATGACCTGCTGGCGGTGATGGACGACCTCGGTGCCGACGGCCTGCGGCCGACCGTGCTCTTCCTCGAGGCCGACGAGGAGACCCTGCTCGACCGCTACAAGGAGACCCGCCGCCGCCACCCGCTGGCGCCGGAAGGGCGGATCGTCGACGGAATCCGTGCCGAGCGGGCGCTGCTGGCGCCGCTGCGCGAGCGCGCCGACGTGGTCATGGACACCAGCGACCTGACCGGCGCGGAGCTGCGGCGGCGGATCGCCGAAGAGATGCTGGAAGGGGAGGAGGGGGGCAAGCTGGCGCTGACCCTGCTCACCTTCGGCTTCAAGAACGGGCCGCCGCGCGACGCCGACCTCACCCTCGACGTCCGCTTCCTGCCCAATCCCCACTACGACGACGTGCTGCGGCCGATGACCGGGATGGACGCCGAGGTCCGCGCCTACGTCGAGTCCGGGACCCAGGCCGGCGAGTTCTACGGCCGCCTGCTGCCGCTGCTGCAGTTCCTGGTCCCGGCCTACGTCGCCGAGGGCAAGAGCCACCTGACGATCGCGGTGGGCTGCACCGGCGGCCGCCACCGCTCGGTCACCGTCGCGGACCGCATTCGCCGCGACCTCGCCGATATCGACGGGGTCATCGTCAAGGTCAAGCATCGCGACCTGACCGACTCAGACATCGCAATGCGGCGTCCTCAGTCGGCCAAATAACGCTGCTATTCGGCCTCCTCGCGTCCTTGCCTGGCGACGTCTGAGCCTCGTCATTCCTAGACTGACTCGGCTTTGCCCGACCCCGTCATCTCCATCTCCGGCCTGCGCATGAATTACGGCGAGGTCGAGGCGGTCCGTGGCATCGACCTCGAGGTCATGCCCGGCGAGGTCTTCGCCTTCCTCGGGCCAAACGGCGCCGGCTAGACGACCACGGTCGAGATCCTCGTGGGCTACCGCAAGCGCAGCGGCGGCGAGGTCAGCGTGCGCGGGGAG
>JBFXEM010000439.1:0-2779 GCA_050180135.1 Solirubrobacterales bacterium
AGGCCAGGAAGCGCGGCACGACCAGGTTCTTGATCGGGTCGACGCCGAGCACCTGCAGGGCGTCGAGCTCCTCGCGGATCTTGCGGGCGCCGAGGTCGGCGGTGATCGCGGTGCCGGCGACGCCGGCGACGACGACGGCGGTCACGAAGGGCGCGAACTCGCGGATCGAGGCGAGCACGAAGAAGCCGCCGAGGCGGTCGAGGGCGCCGAACAGGGAGAGGAAGTTGGCAGCCTGCAGGCCCGGAGCGCCGAAGCCGAAGGCGACGGTCGAGACCAGCAGCGGGAACCAGCAGAGCTGCAGCGCGAAGAGGAACTGGCCGATGAACTCCTCGCCGTAGGGGTACGGCGGCCTGACCGCGGAAACGATCGTACGACCGGTCAGGAGCATCATCTCCCCGACCGTTTCGAACACAGACTTAGCGGGCAGGAACGCCCTGTTCACAGCGGATCCGACCATCTGCTCCTCCAGATGGGGCGCCACACTCCCGCGACGCCCCGATGGCGATGAGTCTATGGGATGGATCAGCCCCTTCCGTTAGCACCGTATTGAGATCAGGCTAACCCGAACGACGGGCCTGAAAACCGCCCGGATGCTGGGAAAGCCCGTGGTATGTTCGGGCCGCTTTGCGGGGGACCGGAAGACATGCCCGGCGCACCCGCCTCCGAGTCGCGGCGATTGGGTTTGCCGCCGTGGCCGTGGCGGCGCTTCTCGGCGCCTGCGGCGAATCGTCCTCGGACTCCAACGAGCGCGCCGGCACGTATCAAGTGGACGTGGTCGACGCCAGCTTCCCGAGCGAGCAGCGGCTCGGCCAAACCTCGCTGCTGAAGCTCTCGATTCGCAACACCGGCGAGGAGACGGTGCCGACCGTGACGGTGACCGTCGGGATCGCCGGCAAGCAGGGGGAAGACTCCTCGCTGCCCTTCGCCATCCACGACCCGCAGGCCGGGCTGGCCCAGGCCGACCGCCCGGTCTGGGTGCTGGCGGAAACGTACCCGCGCTTCGTCGGCTCCTCAGAACCCGGCGGCGCCTCCACCTCCAACCGCAAGACCTTCGCACTGGGGCCGCTGAAGCCGAACGACACCGCCAGCGCGATCTGGAAGCTGAGCGCGGTCAAAGCCGGTGACTGGAAGGTCATCTACCGGGTCGGCGCCGGGCTCGGCACCCAGGTGAAGGCGGAGACGCCGAGCGGCGAGGTGCCGGAGGGGACCTTCGCCGCCAACATCACCGCCGAGCTGCCGGAAACCGAAGTGACCGACGACGGCGAAGTGGTCGAAATCGACGATCGTCGTAAGGACCGCGAATAGCGAAGGCGGCGCCAGGGTACCGTTGGCGCAGATGCGCCGCCCCCTTCTCCTCGCGACACTGCTCGCGGTTCTGATCGCCTCACTGGCGCTGCCGGCTTGCGGGTCGGCAGACCCGACGCAGACCGAGCCGGGCATCACGGTGGAAAGCTCCGACGGCGACTCCTCGAGCCGGAGCATGCCGCAGAGCGGCGTCGCCCTGAAGTCGATCGGAAGGTTCGACCAGCCGGTCTTCGTGGCCGGCGCCCCCGACTTCCCGCAGCTGCTGTTCGTGGTCGAGCAGGCGGGCAGGGTGCAGGTGCTGAAGAACGGCCGCCGCCTTGGCACGCCGTTTCTCGATATCACCGGGCCGGTGCAGGCCGAAGGCGAGCGCGGTCTGCTCTCGATCGCCTTCCCGCCCGACTACGCGAGCAGCAAGCGCTTCTACGTCTACTACACGGACGCGGCCGGCAGCATCCGGGTCGACGAGTTCAAGCGCCGCAGCGCTACCCGCGCGCTCGCCAGCTCGCGCCGCAGCGTGATCTCGATCCCCCACGCTGAGAACTCGAACCACAACGGCGGCCAGCTCCAGTTCCTCGGCAACCTCCTCTACTTCGGGACGGGCGACGGCGGTTCCGGCGGCGACCCGCCCAACAACGCCCAGAACAAGGAGGTGCTGCTCGGCAAGCTGCTGCGGATCGACCCGCGACCGAGTGGCCGCACGCCCTACGGCACTCCCCTCTCCAACCCGTTCGTCGGCAAGCCCGGGCGCGACGAGATCTACAGCTACGGCCTCCGCAACCCGTTCCGCTTCTCCTTCGACACGGTCACCGCCAAGCAGCCGCGGATCGCGATCGGCGACGTCGGCCAGAACCGCTTCGAGGAGATCGACTACACGACCGTCGGCCGCGCCAACGGCGCCAACTTCGGCTGGGACGCCCTCGAGGGTTTCGCCCCCTACAGGGACGAAAACAGCGGCACCCCCGACCCGGGCGGCACCGTCAAGCCGATCTTCGCCTACCCCCACGACCGCGACGGCAGCTGCTCGATCACCGGCGGCTACGTGGTCGCCGACCGCAGCCTGCCCTCTCTATACAAGCGCTACGTCTACGCCGACTTCTGCGAGGGAGAGCTGCGCAGCCTCGTCCCTCACCTCAAGCGGGCGAGCAACGACAAGAAGCTCGGCCTCCGGGTCCAATCCCCCTCGTCCTTCGGCGAAGACACGAGGCACCACCTATACGTGACGAGCCTCGAAGGCCCCGTCTACCGCCTCGTCTCCCGGTAGCCGCGAGAGCTCTCGCCATAGCTCCGCTGTGCTTTAACCGCGTATAGCGCGGCAAAGGCACAGTGGAGTTCCATCTAGACGGTTAGCGCTGCGGGACTCCTGACCCCGCCAGGACTCGTGGCGGGGAACCCGGGGTGGGTGGAGCGTCTTGCACTTTTTTGCCTCAGCGAATCTCGGACGGCCGCACCCGATCTCAAAAAAGTTAAGCGAAAC
>JBFXEM010000440.1:0-2774 GCA_050180135.1 Solirubrobacterales bacterium
CGAGCTGGCCACAGGCGTTGGTGGCATGGTCCTGCTTGTCGATCGAGGCACCCTCGATCTGCAGGAAGAACCCCTTGCGGTTGTTGTCGTCGAGCAGATCGATCGCCCGCTGCGACATCGCCGCCAGGCTCGGCTCGTTGCTCGGACGCACGCCCTCGGTGCACGGCGCCGGCGCGTTGCCCTTGCCCAGCGAGGCGGCCGGCCCGCTCCACTCCAGCGACATGTTGCTGTTGGCGAAGAGGCCGAGCACCGGTTTGTTGCCGTTGGGGACGGTGCTGAGGCCGTCGGCGTCGGTCACGTAACGGTAGCCCTTGGCCTGAGCCGATTCGACCACGGTCTTGCCGCTGTCGGGACCGCCCGTGATCGCCTGCGTGAAGCGAGCGCGACCGCCGCCCAGCAGCACGTCGACCTTGTGGTCGACCATCTGCTCGGCGATCGAGCCGAGCCCGCCGGCGGCCTTCGTCTCGGTCGGGCAGGCGGCCATGTTGGCCGGCCCCTGGCAGCCCCGCAGCGACATATGCGCGGCGAGCACAGCCGGGGTGGCGTCGGTGATCTCCGCGGTGGAGACGTCGCCGACCTTCATGCCTCGTTTCTGGGCGATCTCCAGGATCGTTTTCAGGTTGACGCCGGGGACGTTGTCGGCGCTGCTCGGGCCCTGTGAGATGCGCTCGTCGATCGTCTTCGCGCCGGTTGCCCACATCGTCCCGGTCGAGGCCGAGTCAGGTGCGAAGTCCGGCAGGTAGGGAGCTTTCGCGGCCGGCTTCACCGACCAGGTCGTGTCGAAGCCGGTGAACGGCAAGCGGTCGACGTTGAGCGGTTTGGTTACTCCCTGGTAGTAACGGGCGGCGGTGATCTCCTGGGTGCCCATGCCGTCGCCGATCAGCACGATCACGTTCTTCGGGTCGCGGTCGCGCAGCGCGGCCGAGATCGCCCGCTCGGTGCTGCCTCCATGGCTGGAGTGGAACATTCCCGTCGCGGCGGCGGTGCCGACTCCGGTGGCCGCCACGGCGAGCGTTGCCGCGAGCGCGGCGGTGAGGCGCTTGCCTTTCATCGAACTCCCCTTTGCTTGGATTTTCGAGACGTCGTTCTGACGCCAGCCAAGCTAGGAGCGCTACGCGGGCCCGATGTGGCCGTGCTGTTTAGGGGCTGTGAAGAACCCGTTGCCGGGCGGGTGGTTCTCTAGGACTGGTTGAAGAAGCCCTTGTCGATCAGCCTCGCCTTTTCCTCGGCGGAGACCTCGACGTTGCGCGGCGTCAGCAGGAACATCTTCTCGGCGATCCGCTGCATGCCGCCGTCCAGCGCGTAGGTGAGCCCGGAGCAGAAGTCGATCATCCGCTTCGAGAGCTCGTGATCGGCGGTCTGCAGGTTGAGGATCACCGGCACCGACCGTTTGAACTGGTCGGCAACCTGCTGGGCGTCGTTGAAGTTGCGGGGGATGACGAGGTGGACCTGGATGTCGCCACCGGAACCGCCGTTGTCGACCGGGCGCAGGGTGCGGGTACGGCTGGCGGCGATCGGCTCGTCGTCGGCGAAGATGTCGTCGATCTCGTCGCGGCGGGCGCGGCGCGAGGTCGGCAGGCGCCGGACCGAACCCTGGTCGCGCTCGCGGCGCGCCTCGAAGACTTCCTCGGAGCCGGTCTCCGGCTCGAAGTCGTCCTCGTATTCGGGACCGTAGTCGTGGTGGTCCTCGGCGAGGCCGAAGTAGACCAGTGCTCTATGCCAGGTATCTCTCAGTGCCATCTCACGCGTGTTTCGGGCTGAGTCGCTGGACTCCTTTACCCATTAGCAGGGAGATTAGCGGCGAATCACACGAATAGGGCGGTGCCCAAACGGATGATCGTCGCTCCCTCCTCGACCGCGACCCGCCAGTCCTGCGAGGTCCCCATCGAGAGCCGGGGCAGGCCGTGGGCACCCGCCAGCTCCGCCAGGCGGGCGAAATAGGGTCGCGAGGCCTCCGGGTCGGCGCTGAACGGCGGCATCGTCATCAGCCCCCCGACCCGGACCGGGCAACGGGCGATGAAGTCCGCCAGGTCCGGAACGGAGACGCCGCCCTTGCCCTCCTCGCCGGCGACGTTGACCTCGACCAGGATCTCGGTCTCGGGCGTGCCGTGCCTGCCGAGCTGCTCGAGGACGGAGTCGGTCGCGACCGAGTGGATCAGCCGCACCAGCGGCAGCACCTGCTTGACCTTGCGGCTCTGCAGGTTGCCGATGAAGTCCCAGGTGAACTCCTCGCCCCAGCGCGCCTGCTTGGCGGCCAGATCCTGCTGGCGGTTCTCGCCGACCAGGGCGACGCCCGCCTCGGCCAGCGCGCCCATCTCCTCGACCGGCACGTACTTGCCGGCGACGAGGATCTCCACCCCCTCCCCCGCGACGGCGCGCACCTCTCCGAGGTTGGCGGCAACGCGGACCGGGTCGATGTCGCGGAAGGGCTCAACCACGGTCGTCCCCCGGATCGAGCCAGGCGAGATTGCCCTGGCGACCGGAGCGACCGGCGTCGCGACGATGACTGAAGAAGAGCTCGGCCTCGCAACTCGTGCAAAGCCCCGCCGCCTCCACCCGCGCCACTCCGGCCTCGGCCAGCAGCCGCCTCGCCACCTCCACCAGGTCCAGCCGCCGCCGGGCCGATCTGTCAACCGTGTCTCGACTTATCGGCCCGTCGGCGGTGATGCCGGCGCCGAGGGGGGCGAAGGCGCCGAGGACCTCGGGGCCGACCTCGTAGCAGCAGGGGCCGATCCCGGGCCCGATCGCGGCGCGTGTGCCGCCGACCGCCGCGG
>JBFXEM010000441.1:0-2752 GCA_050180135.1 Solirubrobacterales bacterium
GTCCCGCCCGGGACCGTGACAGCGCGCTGCCGCCCGAGGGCGGGATCTTCTTCTATATGGAAGTGACGGGGCTGATCATGACCGTCCTGATCCGCGCTCTGGCCGACGCGCTCGGCGAGAACGCGATCGGCGGCGACTACGGCACCCTCTGCCATCACAACGCCTACGGCACCCGTCCCGACGGCACGCCCTGGGCGGCCAGCGCGGTCGCCGGCGGCGAGACCGGCCCCTGGGGCGCCTCCAAGGCGGGCGATGCCGACGGGCACTCCTGCCAGTACCTGCTCAACTTCATGGCGCCGCCCTCCGAGCTGCTGGAGCTCGGCTTCCCGGTGATGATCCTGCGCCGCGAATACGCGCCGGACACCGGCGGCATCGGCCTCAACCGCGGCGGCCCGGGCGTCCTCAAGGACGTCATGTGGACCGACGACGCGAGTCACGAGACGACCCCGCTGCGCTTCCGCAAGCAGCCCGGGGTCGGCGTCGCGGGCGGTCGCGACGGCGCCAACGGCGGCGTCTGGATCTTCGGCCAGGAGGGCCGGCCCGGGTCGGGCGAGGAGATCTTCGTCTCCACCGAGGCCGAGGTCTACGCCGACGCGGTCGCGGTCGCGGGGACCCTCGATCCCCTGACCAACGTGCCCGACCCCGCGGGCGAGTACGCCTACTTCTGCAGCACTCCAGTCTGGCCGACCGGGCCGGGCGCGATGTGGCGCTACCTGACCAACGCCGGCGGCGGTTGGGGGGACCCGCTCGGGCGGGACCCCGAGCGGGTCAAGACCGATGTGCGCGACGGATACGTCTCGATCGAGGCGGCCGAGCGCGACTTCGGCGTGGTGGTGAGCGGGGACCCGCACCGGTACCCCGAGCGACTCGAGATCGATTTCGCGGCAACCGCGGCCAGGCGGTCGCAGATGGCCGATGAGAAAACGGAAAAGGACGGTGACTAAGTGGCGCAGCTACAAGGGATGATCGGAGTGGACGTCGGGGGCACCTTCACCGACATCGTCGCGATCAAGGACGGCAAGATCGAGACGGTGAAGGTCGCGACCAACGTGACCGAGACCCACAAGGGTGTGCTGGAGGGGGCGGCTGAGGTCGGCGTCGACGGCGCCGGAGCCTTCAACCACGCGAGCACCCACGGGCTCAACGCGATCATCACCCGGCGCCTGCCCAAGATCGCCTTCCTGACCACGCTCGGGCACCGCGACATGCTCGACATGGCGCGCGCCTGGCGGCCCGCCGAGGCCAATACCGACCCCGGCTGGCGGCGCAGCTTCGGTGACGTGACCGCTCCGATCGTTCCCCGTTACCTGCGCCGCGGCATCGTCGAGCGGCTCGCCGCAGACGGCTCCGTGGTGGTGCCGCTCGACGAGGACCAGGCCCGCAAGCAGCTGCAGGTGCTGGCCCGCTGCAACGTCGAGGGCGTCGCGATCTGCCTCATCAACGCATATGTCGACGGCGCCAACGAGCAGCGCCTGCGCGAGCTCGTGGTCGAGGAGCTGGGCGACGTCGCCTGCTCGATCTCGAGCGACGTCTCGCCGCTGGCCCGCGAGTACGCGCGCGCCTCGACCACCACGGTCGACGTGCTGATGAAGATCATCTACGGCCCCTACGCCGGCCGCCTGCACGCCGGGCTGAACGAGCTCGGCTTCGACGGCGAGCTCAACTTCGCCGACTGCGCGGCGATGTTGGCGCCG
Organism: Solirubrobacterales bacterium; assembly: GCA_050180135.1. Classification (GTDB taxonomy): domain Bacteria; phylum Actinomycetota; class Thermoleophilia; order Solirubrobacterales; family 70-9; genus VAYN01. The sequence continues at coordinate 1,695 of JBFXEM010000441.1, forward strand.
GTCGAGGTGGCGATGCAGCAGCCCTCGCGGATCGTCTTCTCCGGCCCGGCCGCGGGCACGGTCGCCTGCGCCCATCTCGGCAAGATGATCGACTCCCACCACCTGCTCTGCGCCGATGTCGGCGGCACCTCCTGCGACATCAGCGTCGTCACCGACGGCGAGCCCTTCGTGAACACCACCTTCGAGCTCGAGCACGACCTGATCGTGAACACTCTCTCGAACGAGATCGTCAGCGTCGGCGCCGGTGGCGGCAGCATCGTCAGCATCACCCCGACCGGCGAGGTAAAGGTCGGGCCCGAGAGCGCCGGTGCCGACCCCGGACCCGCCTGCTACGGGCGCGGCGGCACCCAGCCGACCACCACCGACACCTTCCTGCTGATCGGGATTCTCGACGGCTCCAAGTTCGCGGCGGGGCGCTCGCAGCTGGATCCCGAGCTCTCGCGGGCGGCCTTCGAAGGGCTCGAGACGCAGGCGAGCCTGCCCGAGCGGGTTCGGTTCGCCTACAAAATGGCGCTCAACAACGTCGCCGAGGGCATCTTCGACGTCGTCGTCAAGAACGGCGTCGACCCGCGCGAGTACTCGATGGTCGCCTACGGTGCGGCCGGCCCGATGATGCTGCCGGCACTGCTGGAGCTGATGCAGCTCAAGAGCGTGATCGTGCCGCCGCACCCGGGCCTGTTCTCGGCCCTGGGCCTGGTCAGCGCCGACCAGGTCCACGCCGACAGCCGCAGCGCCTACAAGATCCTCACCCCGGAGGCCGCCGAGGAGGTCGACGCGGTCTACGCCGGGATGGAAACGTCGATGACGGAGGCGCTCGGCGCCAGCGCCGAGGAAGTCGAGTTCGTTCGCAGCTTCGACGGCCAGCTGGTCGGGCAGGTCTGGGAGACGCCATTCATCAAAGCTCCGGGCGGCAAGGTCACCCCGGAGGTGATCGAAGAGATGATCGCCAACTTCCACGACGGCTACGAGCAACGCTCGGGCAACCGCTTCGAGGGCATGCCGGTTCAGGGCGTCACCTACCGGCTCAGCGCGATCGTTCCGACCGAGAAAGTCGACTA
>JBFXEM010000442.1:0-2749 GCA_050180135.1 Solirubrobacterales bacterium
ACGCCGGGTTCCTGGCCCGCCTGCAGCTGCTGCGCCGCGACTTCATCGGCCGCCCGACGCCCCTCTACCTGGCCGAGCGGCTCTCCGAGCGAGTCGGCTCGCGGGTCTACCTCAAGCGCGAGGACCTCGCCCACACCGGCTCGCACAAGATCAACAACGCGATCGGCCAGACGCTGCTGGCGCAGCGGATGGGCAAGCCGCGGGTGATCGCCGAGACCGGTGCCGGCCAGCACGGCGTCGCCACCGCCACCGCCTGCGCCCTGCTCGGCCTCGAGTGCGTCGTCTACATGGGCACCGAGGACATCCGCCGCCAGACGCCGAACGTCGAGCGGATGCGGTTGCTGGGCGCGGAGGTGGCGCCGGTCGAGGCCGGGGCCCGCACGCTCAAGGAGGCCGTCTCGGCGGCGATCCGCGACTGGGTCGCCAACGTCGAGGACACCCACTACGTGATCGGCTCGGCGGTCGGTCCGGCGCCCTACCCGGCGCTGGTGCGCGACCTCCAGCGGGTGATCGGCGAGGAGGCCCGCGAGCAGGCGCTGGCGGCCGAGGGCGGCCTTCCCGCGCGGGTGATCGCCTGCGTCGGCGGCGGCTCCAACGCGATCGGCATCTTCACCCCTTTCATCGCCGACGCCGAGGTCGCCCTGGTCGGGGTCGAGGCGGCGGGGGAGGGGTTGGAGAGCGGCCGCCACGGCCTCTCGCTCAGCGCCGGCGCCACCGGCGTCCTGCACGGCTCGCTCTCCTCGATCCTGGCCGACGAGGAGGGCCAGATCCAGGAGGCGCACTCGATCTCCGCCGGGCTCGACTACCCCGGGGTCGGTCCCGAGCACGCTCACCTGCGCGACACGGGCCGCGCCCGCTACGTCGGCATCCGCGACGACCAGGCGCTGGCGGCGCTGACCGAGCTGGCGCGGCTGGAGGGGATCATCCCGGCCTTGGAGTCTTCGCACGCGGTCGCCTGGCTGCTGGAGAACCCGGGGGAGAGCGGATTCGACGTCCTTTGCCTGTCCGGAAGGGGAGACAAGGACATGGCAGAGGTGACCGCACTCACAGTGGGGGAGGCAGGGGGGTGACCCTCCGTCGCAAAGATGTGGAGGCTCCTGCGGGTCACCCCCCTGCCTCCTCGGCGGGCGGCTCCGATGATGCCTCGCGGACCCCTAGTGGGGAGGAGCGAATCCTCCACGCGTTTCAGATGGCGAGGGACGAGGGCCGCGCCGCGTTGATGCCGTACATGATGGCCGGGTTTCCCGACCGGGAGACGGCCATGGCGGTGGCGGCGGCCTATGCGGATTCCGGGGCGGACCTGATCGAGCTGGGGGTGCCGTTCTCCGATCCGCTCGCCGACGGGCCGACGATCCACGCGGCCGCGACGGCGGCGTTGGCGGGCGGGGCGACGCTGGCCGACACGCTGGCCGTCTGCAGCTCGATCGCGGACCGCATCCCCGTCGTGCTGATGGTCTACTCGAACATGGTCCTTGCCCACGGGGGAGCGACCGAGTTCGCCCGCCTGGCCGGCGCCGCGGGGGCCTGTGGCGTGATCGTTCCCGACCTGCCGTTGGGCGAGGCCGAGGACGTGCGCGAAGCGTTCGCCGCCGCCGGGCTGGCGATGGTGCCGCTGGTGGCGCCGACCACGCCGGCCGCGCGGCTATCTCAGATCTGTGCGGTCGCCCGCGGCTTCATCTACGTCGTCTCCACCGTCGGCACCACCGGTGAGCGGGCCGAGGTGCCCGCGTCGCTGGCGCAGTTGGTCGCCGCCACCAAGGCCGAGGCGAGCACGCCGGTCGCGGTCGGGTTCGGGATCGGCACCGCCACGCAGGCGGCCGAGGTCGGCGAGATCGCCGACGGGGTGATCGTTGGCAGCCGCCTCGTCCGCGCCGTCGCCGAGGCCGGGTCGGCTCCAGCGGCCGCCGAAGCGGTCGCCGAGTTCCTCAGCGAGGCGCGCGTCGCCCTCGCCGGGTAAAGTTCCCGCCGTTATGGGAATGGTCATCACCTTCTTCCTGGCCCTCGCCGGCATGACGATCTCCTACGCCTTCGGTCAGGGCGGCCCGATCGCCGGCATGGTCTTCTTCACGATCCTGCTCGTCGGCGCCGGGATCCGCGTGTTCGCCCCCGCGAAGCCCTAGCCGGCGCATCTCGGTGTCCTCGGTCGCTCGCGTGCAGAGCACGCCACGCTCCCTGCGTCCCTGAGTTGCTTGGCTAGGACTCCGCGCGGGTGGCGACGACCTCCAGGTAGTCGCCCTCGAGCACCATCGCGCGGTCGCCCGCCCTGTTGGCCGCTTCGAGGAAATCCCGCAGGTCGTCGGTGAGCGCCTGCTCGCCCTCGGGGCCGACCCGTTCGTAGGCCATCTGGGTTGGGCCGAAGTAGGTGCGGAAGAACTCGATGTAGTGGTCGGCGGAGCGGAACGGCTGGCGTGAGACGCGGCGCTCGGTGCGCAGGTCGGATATCCCGTCGCCGAACAGCTCGCGCACGTGCTCCTCGCTGCCCCACTGCAGCGGCGAGGGGACCCCGGGCGGCGGCGGCGCGTGCTTTGAGATCGTCTGGAACATCGTTCCCACGGAGCCGTCGGGGCACCAGTTGCCCATCCCGATCCGACCGCCCGGCTTGGTCACCCGCAAAAGCTCCTCCGCGGTCTTCTGCTGGTCGGGGGCAAACATCGCGCCGAAGATCGAGCAGACCACGTCGAAGCTGGCGTCCTCGAAGGGCAGGTTCTGGGCGTCGGCCTCGACGAACTCGATGTCCAGGCGCTCGGCG
>JBFXEM010000443.1:0-2730 GCA_050180135.1 Solirubrobacterales bacterium
GGCGCGGCTCGCCGCGGACTCGGCGACCATGCGGTCGACCAGGGTCATCAGGACCGCGTCGCGCGAGGGGAAGTAGAAGTAGAAGCTGGGGCGGGAGATGCCGGCGCCGGCGGCCAGGTCGGCGACCGAGATCTCGCTCAGGGGCCGCTCCTCGAGCAGGCGTTCGGCGGTCCCGAGGATCGCTCGCTCGCGCTCGTCGCCGCTGGCGCGGGTGCTGCGGCGACCGCGGGACACGGCCTCGCGGGCGGGCAGGGAGTCAGTTGCCATCGACCTCACGATACAGAGCGTCGAATAATTCGACAACAAGTTGACGGGCTCGACACGGTGTTGATAACGTGTCCCCTCGATGGCACCCACCGAGCCGACGGTCAACTTAAGCGCGCCGCCCGAGCACCTCGACGTGCTGATCGTCGGCGCCGGCCTCTCGGGGATCGGCGCCGCCCATCACCTGCAACGGCGCTGCCCGGGGAAGTCGTACGCGATCCTCGAGGCGCGCGAGCGCACGGGGGGGACCTGGGACCTCTTCCGCTACCCGGGCATCCGCTCGGACTCGGACATGCACACGCTCGGCTACAACTTCCGGCCCTGGACCGACCCGAAGGCGATCGCCGACGGCGACTCGATCCTCAACTACGTCCGCGACACCGCCAGCGAGGCCGGCATCGACGCCAAGATCCGCCTCCAGCACAAGGTCACGAGCGCCGAGTGGTCGAGCGAGGAGGCCCGCTGGACCGTCACCGCCGAGCGCGGCGACACGGGGGAGACCGTCACCCTCACCTGCGGCTTCCTCTACATGTGCAGCGGCTACTACCGCTACGACCACGGCTACACGCCCGAGCTCGCGGGGATCGACAACTTCGCCGGCGAGGTGGTTCATCCCCAGCACTGGCCCGAGGGCATCGACTACGCCGGCAAGCGGGTGGTCGTGATCGGCAGCGGCGCGACGGCGATGACGCTGGTTCCGGCGATGGCCAAGGACGCTGCCAAGGTGACGATGCTGCAGCGCTCGCCGACCTACGTGATCTCGATGCCCGGCGAAGACGCGATCGCCAACTTCCTCCGCCGCCACCTGCCGGCGCGCGCCGCCTACACGATCGTGCGCTGGAAAAACGTGCTCACCCAGGGCGCCTTCTACCGGCTCTCGCGCAGTCGCCCGGCGTTCGTCAAAAAGCTGTTGCGCAAGGGCGCGATCAAGGCGCTGCCGCCCGGTTATGACGTCGACACCCACTTCAAGCCGAAGTACAACCCCTGGGACCAGCGCGTCTGCCTCGTCCCCGACGCCGACCTCTTCCGCGCCATCGGCGAGGGCAGCGCCGAGATCGCCACCGACCGCATCGCCGGCTTCGACGCGACCGGGATCGAGCTCGAGTCCGGCCGCCGCCTCGACGCCGACGTCGTCATCACCGCGACCGGCCTCAACGTCCTCTTCCTCGGCGGCACGAAGGTGACGATCGACGGGACCGAGCCGGAGATCGCGAGGACGATGACCTACAAGGGGATGATGCTGAACGGCTTCCCCAACTTCGCCTTCGCGCTCGGCTACACCAACGCCTCCTGGACCCTCAAGGCCGACCTGGTCAGCGAATACGTCTGCCGGCTTCTCAACCACATGGACGCCGGCGGCTACGACGTCTGCGTGCCGGAGATCACCGACCCCTCGGTGAGCGAGGAGCCGCTGCTGGACTTCAACTCCGGCTACGTCCTGCGGGCGCTCGACGGCCTGCCCAAACAGGGCTCGAAGGAGCCGTGGAAGCTGCGCCAGAGCTATCCCTACGACCTGCGACAGATGCGGCGCGGGTCGCTGCTCGACGGCGCCATGCAGTTCCGCCGCAAGGGCGCTGCGGCGCAGTCGCCGCCGCCGGTCCTGGCCTCCACGCCCTGAGCGCGACAATGCGCCGGTGAGACTTCGCCTGCGCCGCTTGCGCGGATAGGGTGGGGTGGTCTGTGGAAATCTGATGATCGGAGCGGCTGTGGGTAAGAGCAACGGAGTTCGCGTCTCGTTCATGGTCGCGCTGGTGGCGCTCATTGCGCTCGTAAGCGCCCCAACCGCCATGGCGCAGCTGACCGTCGGTCAGACCGCCCCTCCCGGAGACGCATCGCCTCCCTGCGTCTTCACCAATCCCTATGACGAATTCCAGACCGGGGTGGCGGCAGGCAACAGCTACACGGTTCCGGCTGCCGGGCTGCTCACCTCCTGGAGTACGAACGCGGGCTCGACGCCTGGCCAGACCCTCGGCTTCAAGGTGTTCCGCCCGGTGGCGGGTTCCTACCTCGTCGTCGCTCAGGACCAGATGCGACCATTGGTCTCGGGCGCGCTCAACACCTTCCCGATTGCCATCCCAGTCCTGGCGGGGGATCTGATCGGCGTCTATCAGCCTGGCGGAACGACGGCCAACTGCAGTTTCGAAACTGCGTTCGCAGCTGACACTGTCGTCTTCAAAATGGGCAACGTTCCCCCGGGCGGGACCGTAGTGCCCACGGAAACGGGAAGCCCCGAACCCGAAAGCCGCCTGAACGTCTCCGCCACTCTGCTGCCGCCGCCCACGATCACCTCGATCACTCCCGCTAAGGGCTCGGTGGTCGGCGGTGGAAAAGTCGTCATCACCGGCGCCAACTTCGCCTTGGTCTCGGGTGTCAGCTTCGGGGCGACTCCGGCCAGGAGCTTCACGGTGGACTCCGAAACCCAGATCACCGCGATCGCTCCGAAGAGCAGCAAGCTGGTCAAAGTCG
>JBFXEM010000444.1:0-2725 GCA_050180135.1 Solirubrobacterales bacterium
GATCGAGATCGTGCCGCCGTGAGAGGCCATCACCCGCAGCTCGAAGGCGGCGCCGCGCTCCTTGGTGCGGTCGCGGACGGCGCGCAGGGTGCCGCGGGAGGGCTCGGCCGCGTAGGCCTCGATCACGGTCGTGTTGAGGCGCGGGAAGTCGCGCCGCGAGGGGTAGAGCTCGGAGGAGACGAAGACCGGGACCTCGCCGTTGAGGCCGCGCTTGGCCTTCTCCTCCTCGACGATCGCACGCACCCGCTGCTCGTGGGCGGGGTTGCGGTAGCTGAAGATCAGCGAGATGACGATGCCCTCGACGCCGTCGTCGAGCAGCGCGTTGACGCCGTCGCGGGCGTCCTGCTCGCGCAGCGGCAGCACCTCGGCGCCGAACAGGTCGACGCGTCCGCGGACGCCGTGGACCCGGTCGCGCGGGACCAGCGGGTCGTTGTGGTGGTGGGTGGCGATGTGGAGGCGGTCGGCGTAGGAGAAGCCGAGGTAGGTCTGGATCCCGCGCTCCATCTGCAACGAGTCCTCCTGGCCGGCGGTGACGAGCACGCCGACCCGGCGGCCCTTGCGGGTCAGCAGCCGGTTCAGCATCGCGGTGCCGCTGAAGACGGCGGACTGGATCCGCGGGAATGCCTCCTCGGGCGTCGAGTCCCACTGGCGCATCGCGTCCTCGGCGGACATCATCAGCCCCACGGACTCGTCCTGCGGGGTCGTCTGCGCCTTGCCGACGATGAAGTTGCCCTCGTCGTCGACGATGAAGGTGTCGGTCATGGTTCCGCCGGCGTCGATCGCCAGCACGCGTGGATCGTGCTCTCTCTTTCCCATGCATCGACCATAGGCCGGCCCCAACGGCCTGTCGTCGTTTCCCCCAACCGATCGCGGCGGCGCCGTTTGTGGTCAGACCACAAACGGGCTAGCTTCGGGAGGTGAGGCAGCGCGACGCAATCGCACCCCCGCCCGAGAGCCGGGCCGAGATCGCGGCGATCGTCGACCAGCTCAGCGCCGAGCTCGACGAGATCGCCGCCACCCTCGCCGACACGATCCACGAGCACCTCGACGAGCTCGACGACGACATGCGGACCTGGACCCTGCAGTCGACCCGGGCCAACCTCGGGGTGATGGTGACGCTGATGCGCGAGGGCGAGGACCCGCGCGCGGTGGTGGCGCCGCCGGAGGCGCTCGGCTACGCCAAGGAGTACGTCGTCCGCGGGCTCGACTTCGTGCTCCTGCAGCGCGCCTACCGGACCGCCCAGGGGGTCTACTCGGGGATGATCCTCGAACGGCTGCGGGCGAGCACCGACGACCCCGACCGCCTCGCCGACGCCTTTGGCTTCTTCAACACCTGGATCTTCGCCTGGATCGAGACGATCGAGCGCCAGCTGACCGACGCCTACATGAGCGAGCGCGAGCAGTGGGTGCGCGGGGCGGCGGCGCTGCGGGCGGCCGAGGTGCGGGCGATCCTCGGCGGCGCCCGCGTCGACGTGCCCGGGGTCAGCCAGCGGCTCGGCTACGAGCTCGACCGCTACCACGTCGGCTACGTGGTCTGGAACGAGGACGCCGAAGACTCGCCCGGCCAGGCGCAGGCCCTGTTTGGGGAGATGGAGCAGGTGGCGGCGGCCGTCGCCGAGTCGCTCGGCGCCCGCTCGGCCCTGACCGTCGCCCAGGGCCGCCACCTCGCCTGCTGGGCGGGCCGCCACGAGCCCCAGCACCTCGGCGATCTACGGGTGCCGCGCGGCGCCGCCCGCGGGCTCTCGGTCGCCGCCGGGACTCCCTCCCACGGCGTCGAGGGCTTCGTCCTCAGCCACCGCGAGGCGCTGCTGGCCCGCCAGGTCGCGCAGCTGCGCGGCGACCGCGCCGCCCGCGTCGCCTTCCCCGACGTCTCCCTGGAGGCGCTGATGATCGACGACGTCGAGGCCGCCCGGCGCTTCGCCGAGCGCGAGCTCGGGCCGCTCGCCGCCGGCGACGACGCGACCCTGCGCCTCGCCGCCACCCTCGCCGTCTTCCTGGAGGAGGGCGCCAGCTTCGTCCGCGCCGCCCGCCGCCTCGGCGTCCACGCCAACACCGTCACCTACCGCGTCAAGCGCGCCGAGGAGCTGCTCGGCCACCCCGTGGTCGAGCGCCAACTGGAGCTGCGGGTGGCGTTGCGCCTGGCGCGGCTCGGCTGAGCCAGGGCTCGAGACCCATCAAACGCGCATATATGACCGGTTTGATGGGTCTCGTCTTGGAGCCCGCCTCAGTCGCTGACTCGGACCAGGAGCTTGCCCATGTTCTGGCCCGTGAAGAGCTGGTTGAGGGCGGCGGGGGCGGCCTCGATGCCGCCCTCGACGATCGTCTCGTCGTAGTTGAGCTTGCCTGCGCCGAGCATGGTGGCGAGGTGGCCGATCGCCTCTTCGAAGCGGTCGGCGTAGTCGAGGACGAGGAAGCCCTTGATCGTCGCCCGCTGCATGATCAGCTGGCCGATGTTGGTGAGCCCGCCCTGGTGCTCGCCGCCGGGGTTGTAGGTGTTGTACTCGTCGATCATCCCGCAGAGGGAGACGCGGGCGCCGATGTTGAGGCGCATCAGGATGTGGTCCATGATCGGGCCGCCGACGTTCTCGAAGTCGACGTCGATCCCGTCCGGGGTGGCGGCGTCGAGCTGGGCGGCCCAGTCGTCGGCGCGGTGGTCGACGCAGACGTCGTAGCCGAGCTCGTCGACCGCGTGGGCGCACTTCTCGGGGCCGCCGGCGATGCCGAC
>JBFXEM010000445.1:0-2725 GCA_050180135.1 Solirubrobacterales bacterium
CGGGGACGCGGTAGCGCCACTTGCCGAGCAGGGTGTCGTCGGCGGCGAGCGGCTCGCCGTCCTTGATGATCCCGACGTCGAACGAGGTGCCGCCCATGTCGGAGGCGATGATGTCGTTGCGGCCGAGGTCGGCGGCGATCCGGGCGCAGCCGATCAGGCCGCCGACCGGGCCGGAGCCGATCGTGAAGATCGGGCGGTCGGCGCCGAGCCCGAGCGGGACCATGCCGCCGTGGCACTGCATGATGTGCAGCTCGCCGGCGAAGCCGACGTCGGCGAGGCGGCCCTGGACCCCGTGCAGGTAGGTACTGGTGACCGGGCCGACGTAGGAGTTGATCAGGGTGGCGACGAAGCGCTCGTACTCGCCGACCGCCTTGGAGATGTCGCTGGAGATGGTCACGAAGACGCCGGGGGCGTGCTGTTCGACGATCTCGCGGGCGCGCTGCTCGTGGGCGCCGTTGCGGACCGACCAGAGGAAGGCGATCGCGATCGTGTCGACGCCGGCCTCGACCAGCGCCGCGGCGGCGGCGGCGACCGCGGCCTCGTCGAGCTCGACGACGACGTCGCCGTCGGAGTCGATCCGCTCGGCGACCCCGAAGGTGCGCTCGATCGGGACCAGCGGCTCCGGCTTGCTGGTTTCAGCGAAGCGAAGCAGGTTCTCGGGCGGCTCGCCGGTCGGGCGTCCGAGCCCGCGCATGGTGCGGACCGTGTCCTCGAAGCCGCGGGTGGTGATCAGGCCGATCGCGGCGCCCTTGCGCTCGACGACGATGTTGGTGGCGACGGTGGAGCCGTGGGAGATCAGCCGGTCCATCCGCGTGTAGAGGTCCTCGGAGGGGAGCCCGAGCTGGTCGCCGGCGGACTCGATCGAGCCGAAGAAGCCCGACTGGAAGGAGTCGGCCGGCGAGGAGAGCGCCTTGCCGTAGGCGACGCGGCCGTCCTCCCCGATCAAAACGCAATCGGTGAACGTCCCGCCGATGTCGACTCCACAAACAAGTCCAGCCACAGATCTCTCCTCCTCGGTCGAGTGGAGCCACACTAGCCCCGTGTTCCCAAGCCCCCTAGACGCCCTGTGAGCGCCCTTATGGGACCTCCAAAACCACCATACACCGAAACTGACCGCACGGTCGGTCAGTGTGGTAGCTTCGGCTGATGGAGCTCGGCTGATGGAGGCGGTTCGCTGGCACGCCGCGGGTGACCTGCGGCTCGAGGACGTGGAGCTGGAGCTGCCGCTGGGGCCGGGCATGGTCGAGGCCGAGGTCGCCTTCTGCGGGATTTGCGGCAGCGACGTGGCCGAGTTCCGGGCGCCGTTCGCGATCCGGCCCGGGCGCGCCCACCCGCTGACCGGGCAACAGCCGCCGGTGACCCTGGGGCACGAGTTCTCCGCCGTGGTGACCGCGGTCGGCGAGGGCGTCAGCGAGGTGGCGGCGGGCGACCGCGTCTCCGCCGACGCCTGCTGGCGCTGCGGGGTCTGCGAGGCCTGCGTCTCCGGCCGCTACAACCTCTGCCGCCTCTCCGGTTCGATCGGCCTCTCCTCCGACGGCGCCTTCGCTCCGCGGGTCCGTTTCCCCGCCTACTGCGCGGTGCCGCTGCCCGACGGGGTCGGCGACGAGGTCGGGGCGCTGCTGGAGCCGCTGGCCGTCGGCCTGCACGCGCTCGATCGCGGCGGCGCCCGCGCCGGCGAGCGCCTGGTCGTGGTCGGCTACGGCCCGATCGGCGCCTGCACCGCCCTGGTCGCGCGGGCTCTGGGCCTGGAGCCGCTGGTCCTGGAGCGCCACCCGGGACGGCGGGCGCGAGCCGAGGCCGAGGACTTCGCCACCTACGACCCGGCCGGCGAGCCGCGCGAGGTCGCCCGCGACGTGCGCGTGCTGGCCGGGGGCGGCGGCGCCGAGATCGTCGTCGACTGCTCCGGCGCCGGGCCGGCGCTGGAAGCGGCCCTGGAGATGACCACGCGGGGCGGCCGCATCGTGATCGCCGGCATCCCCAAGCAGCCGGTCCCGGTCGACGCCGGGCGCATGGTCCTCTACGAGCGCTCGATGCACGCCACGCTCGGCTACGCCAACGACCTGCCGCGGGTGGCGGCGATGATCGCCAGCGGCCTGCTCGATCCCGAGCCGATGATCACCCGGCGCGTGCCGCTGGCCGACGCCGCGGCCGAGATCGAACGCCTCGCCAGCGACCCGGGCGACGACGTCAAGGTCCTGGTCGAGGTCCGCGGATGACCCCCTCCCCCCCATCGCGTGGTTCCTTTTGGACGCAGGGGGTTGAAAAGGAACCAAGCGGAGGGAAACGGTGAGCGAGGCGGCCACCGTGGTCGTGCCGATGCCCCACATGGGGGTCTCGGTCGAGGAGGGAACGGTGGTCGAGTGGCTGGTCGCCGTCGGGGACGAGGTGAAGGCCGAGGACGTGCTCTGCGCGATCGCGACCGACAAGGTCGACACCGAGGTGGTGGCGCCGGCGGACGGGGTCGTGGTGCGGTTGCTGGTCGAGGTGGACGGGGAGGTTGCGGTTGGGGGTGGGCTGGTTGAGCTCGCGGTTGGTGATGAGGCGGCTGCGGCTTTTGCCGAGGCGGCGGAGGGTCCCGAGGTTGGCTCTGCGGACGCGACTCCGCGAGTAGCGGCTGCGGCTGATCCGGATACGGGGGCGGGCGCCGGCATCGACTCTGCGGACGCGACTCAGCGAGGAGAGTCTGAAGCTGACGCCTCGGGCCGTTCCGGCGCTTCGCGCGGAG
>JBFXEM010000446.1:0-2715 GCA_050180135.1 Solirubrobacterales bacterium
GTGGACCCGGCCGTGGCGGTCGGCGAAACGATGGACACCGCCGGCAAGGCCGTGCTCTTCTCCGGGATCACGGTGCTGATCTCGCTGACGGCGGTGATGCTGGTGCCGAGCCCCGCCTTCCGCTCGATGGCGATCGGGATCATGGTCTCGGTCATCTTCGTCCTCGCGGCGACCCTGACCCTGCTGCCGGCGGTGCTGGGCAAGCTGGGCCCGCGGATCGACAAGCTCGCCCTGCCCTGGGCGCACAGCGGCGAGCACCGCTCCCCCCGCTTCGCCCGCTGGGGCGAGATGCTCTGGCGCCGGCCACTGCTGTTCGGCGGCGTGGCCCTCGCCGTGCTGCTGCTGGCGGCTGTGCCGGTGCTCGGGCTGAAGACGGGGATGCCGTCGATCAAGGTCGTGCCAGAGGGCGACTCCTCGCGGGTCGGCTACGAACAGATCAGCGCCGAATTCGGCCCCGGCGCGCCCGGCACCCTGCAGGTGACGGCGCCGCGCGCCGAGGCCAGGGCAACGGCTGACGTGCTCGCCTCCGATCCCGGGATCGCCTCCGTGGCCCCGGCCGTGCCCGGCGGCGGTGGCCTGGCCCTGATCCAGGCCGTGCCGACGGTCGGCCCCTCCTCCACCGCGCTCGGGGACACCGTCGACCGCCTCCGCGCCGAGCTGCCGTCGCCGGCCCTGGTCGGCGGCCCGGCGGTCGAAAACGTCGACCTCGAAGCGGCCCTGGCGGCGAAGACGCCGCTGGCGATCGGGATCGTCCTCGTGCTCGGCTTCGTGCTCCTGCTGGTCGCCTTCCAGGCGCCGCTGGTCGCCGCGATCGGCGTGCTGGCGAACCTGCTCTCGGTCGGCGCCGCCTTCGGGATCGCCAAGCTGATCTTCCAGGACGGTCACCTCAGCGGCCTGCTCGGCTTCGAATCGCAGGGCTTCCTCGACGCCTGGGGACCGATCTTCTTCTTCGCGATGATCTTCGCGATCGCGATGGACTACACCGTCTTCCTGCTCTCCTCGGCGCGCGAGCACTGGGAAGAGACGGGCGACCCCAAGGCGGCGATGGTCGGCGGCCTCGCCCACTCCGGCCGGGTGATCCTCGCCGCCGGCGCGGTGATGGTCGCGGTCTTCTTCACCTTCGCCCTCTCAGGCCCGCTGCCACCGAAGGAGATGGGAATCATCCTCGGCGTCGCCGTCCTGCTCGACACCTTCCTGGTCCGCCTGCTGCTGCTGCCGGTTTTCATGCGCTTGGCCGGCAGGGCGGCCTGGTACCTGCCGCCGTGGCTGGACCGGGTGCTCCCCGACATCCGCTTCGGGCACGGGGAGGAAACTGCACCTCCCCGCGCCGCCGTCGGAGGCGCATAAGCTGCCGCGCGTGTGGCGCGCGGCGGTGCTGACGGTGGCGATGCTTCTGCTCCTGGCGGGTTGCGGGAGCAACGGCGATGACGCCCCCGGCGCGTCGCTCGAAGGTGACGCCTGGGTCCTCGCCGCGACCTCGCCCCTGACGGGCGGCGGGGCGCCGCCGAGCATCGAGTTCGCCGACGGCAGCGTGACCGGATCGGGCGGGTGCAACCGCGTCGGCGCCACCTACCTGGCCGACGGCTCGGAGCTGGCGATCGGCACGCTGCAATCAACGCAGATGGCCTGCCCGCCTCCAGCCGACGCGACCGAGCGGCGCTTCTTCGCCGCCCTCGCGAAGGTGGAGGGCTGGCGCCTCGAGCAGGACGAGCTGGTCCTGACCGGCGCCGGCGGCGAGGAGCTGCTGCGCTTCGGCACCTCCTCCCCGGTCGGCGCCTGGCGCGTCACCTCGTTCCTCCAGGGCGATGCCGTCTCCGGTCCGCTGCCGGGGACCGAGATCACCGCCACCTTCAAGGCGAACGGAGCGGTCGACGGCTCGGCCGGCTGCAACTCCTACGAGGGCAGCTACGAGGCCGACGGCGGCCAGATCGAGATCCGCATGCTCGGCGCTACCGAAATGGCCTGCGCGGCCCCGAACGGGGTGATGGAGCAGGAAGAAGCGTTCCTCGCCGCGCTCCCGAAAGCGACGGCCTACCGGCTCGAGGGCGGCGGCCTCTCGCTGCTGACCGCCGCCGGCACCTTCGTCGCCACCTTCGAGCCGGCCGGCTGAGCGGCCGAGCCGACTAGAAGTCTTCGAGCTCGACGCGCTCGATCGTCTGCGGATCGATCGGCTTGTCGGCGCCGTCGGTCGGCACGGACTCGATCGCGTCGACGACGTCCATGCCGTCGACCACGTTGCCGAAGACGGTGTGCTTGCCGTCGAGCCAGGGCGCGGCACCGGTGGTGACGATGAAGAACTGCGAGCCGTTGGTGTTGGGCCCGGCGTTGGCCATCGCCAGCGCGCCGCGCACGACCTTGTGGTCGTTGAACTCGTCCTCGAAGGTGTAGCCCGGACCGCCCGTGCCGGTGCCCTGCGGGCAGCCGCCCTGGATCATGAAGTCCGGGATCACCCGGTGGAAGACCAGTTCGTCGTAGAACCCGTCGGCCGAGAGCTTGCGGAAGTTCTCGACGGTTTTCGGCGCGTCCTCGTCGTGAAGCTCGAGCACGATCGCCCCGGCGCTGGTGTGAAGCGTTGCCTTCGACATTGCGGCCAACCCTAGCGAGCGCTGACATCGACCGTCACCGGATCGGAGGAGCCAGGTGCGTAGGGCCAGTGCTCCTCGGCCAACGCCGTCGCCCGCAGACGCACTCGCGCGGCGCCGCTGACGTAGCGGA
>JBFXEM010000447.1:0-2694 GCA_050180135.1 Solirubrobacterales bacterium
GCCGCCGACGGGCAGCTGCTCGGCCTGGTCGACGTCGGCACCGCCAGACGGGTGCCGCTGGCCCGGCGCGCGACCACGACCACGGGCGAGATCTCCTTGCAGCGTCCGTCGCTGGTCGTCGACGAGCACCAGGACGTGGCCGAGCTGCTGGCGCGAGCGGAGTTCCAGGAGCTCGGCCGGGCGGTGGTCCTGACCTCCTCGGGCGAGCTCGGGATCGTCTCGATCAGCGACGTCGAAGCGGTGCTGCGGGCGCTCGACCTCGCCGCCGCCTAGCGCGGCCGCGGAGTCATCAGAGCCACCGGTACGGAGAGGCCGGCGGAGCGGCGCAGGGTCGCGATCCGGCGCCCGGGCTGGACCGCCTCGCGCGCCTCGCCGACCCGCTCGCCGAGGGCGGCGACGGTCGCGTCGAGATCGGTTGAGAGGAGGGCGAGGCCCCAGAAGAAGGCGGCGCGGTCGGCGCCGTCGCGCTCGACCACGACCGCGGGCTCCTGCACCACCTCGAGGATCTCCGCTCCCAGCCGGAAGAACGCCTGCCGCGGCGCCCCCGCCGGCGTCGGCTCCGCGCGGACCCGGCGCAGGTCGAGCCCGGCCGCCTCCAGCGCCGACACCGTGCGCTCCAGCGCCGGCGTGAGCGCGACCACGTGGTCGAGGCCGGCAACGCCGTTGGGATGCGGGCGCGCCGCCGCGGGCGCGGGGCGCTCGGAGCGGCTCGTCGGCAGGCCGTCGAGCTCGGCGTCGGCGAGCCCGCGCAGCGACCAGCCGACCAGACCCTTGCCGGCCTCGGCCCCGGCCAGGCGGATGCGCACGCCCCCGATCACGCAGACGCCGCCCTCGACCGCGAACCCCAGCGCCTCCCAGGCAGCGGGCGGGTCGGCGACCACCAGCTCGTCGATGCTCACGGCCATTCGGCCAAACCGTAGCCCGTCGTCCCCTGCCGCTGTCAGGATGCGGCGGTCGGCATGGACTCCCCGCGCGATCCCCGGACCCTGAAGCGCCGCGACCTGCTGGCAGGCGCGCTTGCAGGCGGTGCCGCCGTGGCGCTGGCCGGGTCCCCGGCGGGGGCGCTCGCGACCTCCCCCGGCGACGCCTCGAAGACGCCGCTGCTGCCGGCGGCGACCTTCTTCAAGGAACCGGCGCTCAACTTCCAGATGCTGTTCGCGCTCGGCGGCGCCGGCTACGGTGCCTCCGAGGTCGGCGAGGTGCTCAGCGTCTTCGACCGCATCCACGCCAAGGGCGACACCTACAAGGCCACCTTCGAGGAGTTCCAGCGGCTCGGCCGGCGCCTGCGCAAGAGCGCCAACAGGGATCGCGAGGCCGGCCGCCTGGCGAGTGCCCGCTCCAGCTACCTGCGGGCGGCGATGTACCTCGACCAGGCGCTCTTCTTCGCGCTCGCCTCGGACAACCCGACTCGCAAGCACGAGGGTGCCCTCTACCGCGAGATGGAGGGCGCCTGGGCGAGCGCCGGAGCGCTTTTCAAGCCGCGCTTCGAGCCGGTCGAGATCCCCTACTTCGCCGGCAAGCTGCCCGGCTGGTTCCTCAGCCCCGGCGGCGAGAAGAAGCGGCCGACGGTGATCCTCAACACCGGCTCCGACGCCCAGAACATCGACATGTACGTCTACGGCGGTGCGGCCGCGCTCGAACGCGGCTGGAACGCGCTGATCTTCGAAGGACCGGGGCAGGGATCCAACCTCTTCCTCCGCAACCAGGCCTTCATCCCCGACTGGGAGCGGGTGATCACGCCGGTGGTCGACTGGCTGCGGGCGCATCCGAAGGTCGAGCGCCGCCGCATCTCCCTGGTCGGCCAGAGCTTCGGCGGCTTCCTGGTCGCCCGCGCCGCCGCCCACGAGCACCGGCTCGCGGCCGTCGTCCCCGACCCCGGCGTCTACGACGTCTTCTCCGACTGGCGCAAGAGCCTGCCGTCCGACCTGCTGGAGCTGCTCGCCGCCGGCAAGCGCGACGAGTTCAACGGCTACTGGGACGAGATCCCGAAGCACCTCAGCCCCGACCAGGCCGCCGGCATCGCCAAGCGGGCCGAGATCTACGGCAACGGCAGCGGCTACGAAAAGATGAAACTGGCGCAGAAATTCGTCTTCGGGCGCAAGGAAGCGAGCCGGATCTCCTGCCCGACCGCGCTGCTCTCGCCGGAACTGGAGCAGTTCTTCCCCGGCCAGGCAGCGACCGTCGCCGGCTGGCTCAAAGCCAAGCACACCCTGATCAAGTTCACGATCGCCGACGGCGGCGAGTACCACTGCGAGCCGATGGCCCCGCAACTGCGCAACGAACGCGTCTTCGACTGGCTGGAAACGCACGCCGGGAGGGGTTCATGATGCGGCGCCTGACCCTGCTCCCGGCGCTGGCGCTGGCGATCGGGCTGCTCGCCGCCGGCTCCGCCCAGGCCGCCAACGTCAGCTGCGAGCTGGTCGCGGCCGGGCCGGCCGGAGCCGGAGGCGACGTCCTGCGGATCGTCGACAGCTCCCACAGCGTCACCCACATCTACCGCCAGGGCGACGCGGTCGTCGTCTCCAACAACGCCGACCTCGACCCCGCGGTCTGCGCCGGCGGCGCCCCGACCGTGACCAACATCGACCGCATCGAGTACTCGACCGCAGACGGGGTCCCGTTCATCAACTACCTCGGCGACGGGCCGCTGGCACCCGGAGCCAGCCCCGAGTCCGGTCCCGCGGAGATCGAGAT
>JBFXEM010000448.1:0-2691 GCA_050180135.1 Solirubrobacterales bacterium
CAGACCCGCCAGTGCGAGCGGTCGCCGGCCTGCTCCCAGAAGGTCGGCTGGACCAGGTCCGAGCCGCACTCGGGGCAGATGTGCAGGACCTTGCCCTGCTTGGTCTTGTCGCCGGCTGGCTCTCTCATGTCCCTACTTATCGAACACCTGAGGGGCAGACTTGATCCGTATCTTTCGACACAGACTCGAGAAAACCCCACTACCGGGTATCTAAAAGCTGCGCGAAACCTGATCCGGTCGCCTCCAGACCCCGTTACCATGAGGACAATGCCCGGAAACATCGGCCCCCTCGAGATCATCATCGTCCTCATCATCGCCCTGATCGTGTTCGGTCCGAAACGGCTGCCGGAGCTCGGCAGCAGCCTCGGCCGCGGGATCCGCGAGTTCAAAGAGACGATCACCGGCGACCGCAAGGACGACGATGACGATCCCGACGATGACGTCAAAGCGCTGAGCGCGTCGGCAACGACGACCGCTCCCGCCGAGTCAGCCGATTCCGAGGCCGCCCACGACAAACGCGGCTAGGCGCGCCGGATGCCCCGCCGCGTTCGCGCGATCTCCCACGAGGACCAGCTCAGCCTCGTCGACCACCTCGACGAGCTGCGCAGCCGGATCATCGTCTGCGCCGTCGTCTTCGGCGTCGCCCTGGCGCTCTGCTTCTGGCAGAACCACCTGCTGCTGGAACTGGCCAGCGGACCGTTGCCGAGCGACCACAAGAAGCTGATCACCTTCGGGGTGACCGAGCCCTTCACCACGACGATCACCGTCGCCGCCTACGGCGCGATCATCCTCTCGCTGCCGGTTCTCCTCTACCAGCTCTACGCCTACGTGCTGCCCGCCTTCAGCCCGACTGAGCGCAAGACCGTGCTGCCGATCCTGCTGCTCTTCCCCGTCCTCTTCCTGGCCGGGATCGCCTTCGCCTACTTCGTGGTGATGCCGGCGGCAGTCAGCTTCCTGCTCAACTTCAACGACGCCCAGTTCAACATCCAGGTCCGCGCCAAGGACTACTACAGCTTCTTCGCGATGACGATGCTGGCGGGCGGTCTCGTCTTCCAGATGCCGCTGGCGATCCTGGCCCTCACCACCCTCGGCATCGTCCGCGTCGACCAGATCACCAAGAACCGCCGCTACGCCTACCTGGTCCTCGCCGTGCTCGCCGCCGCCCTGCCGGGGGTCGACCCGATCTCGATGCTGATCGAGCTTGTCCCCCTGCTAGTTCTCTTTGAGTTGAGTATCTTGCTTGCAAAGGTATTCGACCGGCGACGAGCAACGGGAGGAGTGGCAGAGCCCTCCACCTAGGGAGCGACAGGGACAGATGGCAAAGGGGGACAAAGACGAGCACCGGATGCTGTTCGACATCCGCGGCAAGCGTAAGAACGTCGTCAAAGTCGTCTACGGCATCCTCGCCCTGTTGATGGGTCTGAGCCTGCTCCTGGTCGTCGGCCCGGCCCCGCTGGCCGACATCTTCGGTGCCAAGGACGCCGTCAGCCGGGCCAACGAGCAGTTCGAAGAACAGGCCGAACGGATCGAAGTCAAACTGAAAAAAGACCCGAACGACCCGGAGCTGCTGCTGGCCTTGACGAAAGCGCACGTCAACGCCGGCAACGCCCTCGCCGAAGTCAATCCGCAGACCGGCGAAACGGCGATCACGGTCGAGGGCCGCCAGCAGTACGCGCTGGCGAGCTCGGTCTGGTCCGAATACCTGAAAGCGACCGAGGAACCGGCGGCCAACGGGGCCCAGGTGATGGCGAACACGCTGTTCTCGCTCGCGCAAACCTCACGCACCAGCGCCGAAGCCGAGGCCAACATCAAGGCGGCCGCGGAAGCGCAGCAGATCTTCGCCGAACAGCGGCCCAGCATCGGCTCGCTCAGCACCGCGGCGCTCTACACGCTCTACACCTTCGATTACGCGGCGGCCGAAGCGGCGCTCGAGGAAGCGAAGAAATTCGCCACCTCGAAGTTCCAGCGCGAACAGCTCGAAAACCAGTTCGAGGAAATTCGCAAACAGGCCAAAGCCTTCGAAAAACAGGTGGAAGAAGAAAAAACGCTCGAAAATGCCGTCCAGGAAGGCGAAGCGAGCCAAGGCGGCGAAGGCGAAGGCGGGGCGATCCAGAACCCGTTCGGCGGCGGTATCGGCGGGACGACGCTGGCCGAATAGGGCTCCTCCGGAGTGGGCCGCGAAGGACTCGAACCTTCAACCTTGAGCTTAAGAGGCTCCTGCTCTAACCAGTTGAGCTAGCGGCCCGGGACGCGCAAGTATAGGAATCTCGCCGCGCGGAGGGCTACGACAGGGCCCGGCAAAACTTTTCCACCGAGCCTTCGATCACGGTGCCGTCTTCGAAGCTGAAGCGGCCGCGGGTGCGGAGGATGCCGTCGCGGCAGCGCGCGGAGACGTAGCTGCGCTGCTTGCCCCCGGAGCGGTAGCGGCGGCCGAGCGTGACTTCGACGAAGCTGAGCGAGCCGAGGCCGGCCGCGATCAGCGGCAGGTCGAGGGTGGCGCGGTAGCGGTATTCGCCGCGCCGCTTCTCGATCGGGACGACGATCGCGTAGACCTGCGTGCCGGGTACGGTGGTGCGGGCGTGCAGGACCGCGGTCGGGTGCCCGTCCTGGGGCGGGCCGTTGAAGATCGTCAGCGGTGAGCGGGCGATGACCGGGCCGCTGGCGAGCGAGATCATCGCCTCGATCCGGCCG
>JBFXEM010000449.1:0-2690 GCA_050180135.1 Solirubrobacterales bacterium
GCGGCCAGGCGTGCAGTTCGTAGACGTAGTCCTCGGGGTCGGCGGGCGAGTTGAAGATCGCCGCCAGCTGGACGCCGACGTTGCCGCCCGGGCCGAACCAGGCGAGCCCGTTGTGGGCGAAGGACGGCCACGCCTTCGTGAAGACGAAGACGATCATGAAGGCGATCAGCAGCAGCACCGCGGCCGAGAGCGCGCCGAGCAGGAGCTCGGCGCGCCGGTCGGTGCGGTCCCCGCGCTGGGGGCTCTGCGGGACGGCGGGCTTCACTTACTGGAGGGAGACCCACTCGGTGTTGATCACCGAGGCCGCCGCGGAGCTCTTGGTGATCCACTTGATCCATTCCTTGGCAGCGCCCTTGGCCGGCCCGCGGGTGACCATGTAGAGGTTGCGCTGACCGCCGTACTGGCCGGACTTGGCGTTGCGCTCGGTGCAGGCGACGCCCTTGTAGGGGACCGCGTAGGCGCCCTGCGCGTAGAACAGGGAGACGTACCCGATCGCGTTGGGGTCGTTCTTGACCGAGAGCTGGATGCGGCCGTTGCTCGGTTTTTCGGGGGCGCCGCCGAAGACCTTGGTCGAGCCGAGGAAGACCTTCTGGAAGGCGTCCTGGGTACCGGAGGCGGGGGTGCGGACGTAGACGTCGATCGGGCCGCTGGCTTTGGCGCCGGGGACCTGGCTCCAGGAGCGAACGCTGCCCCCGAAGATCGCCTGCACGCCCGCCTGGTCGAGACCCGGCAACGGGTTCGACTTGTGGGTGATGATGCAGACGGCGTCGTGGGCGATCTTGTTGAACACCAGGCCGCCCGGGTCGGAGGGCTTGGGGTCGCGCGAGGCGTTGCCGATCGTGACGCGGCCGGAGGCGACGTCGGAGATGCCGACGTCAGAGCCGCCCTGCAGCAGCTTGAAGTTGACGCAGTGGCCGCAGCTCGAGAGGTACTTTTTTGCCAGCAGCGCCGCCAAGGGCGCCACCGTGGTCGAGCCGCTCATGGTGATGGTCGGCTTGGCGGCGGCGAGCCCGGGCACGGCGAGCGAAGCGCTCAGTGCCAGGGCCGCGAGGACCGCCAGGGGTCGGATCCGAGTCATATGGGAAGACGCTCCTGGTGACGGGTTCTTGGAAAGTTCTGGACAGAGCCAGTCTCAGGTCGGGCCGTGAGGCCAAGGTGAACGGCGCGTGACTGTCTGGAGACAAAGTGGTTACGAGCCGGAACCGGGCCGCGCTTAACCACCTGGTAGCGCCCTAGTTACAACTTTGTCGCGCCCGCACGCGAGGGTTCGCGGTCGAATGTCCCGCGGTCGCAACTCACTCCGGTATGCGGCGCCAACCGCGACCGCGCTGGTCGTGGCGGCGCTTGCGTGGGCGGCCCCTGCCCGGGCCGAAGTGTCCGACACGCACCTGGTCGACGGGCCCAGCACCGAAGTGGTCGGGGCGGCCGACGCGGCGATGGCCGAAGACGGCAGCGGCGGCGTCGTCTACCTGCGCAAGGCCGGTGGCCGCAACCACGTCTTCGTCGCCCGCTTCAGCGCCGGCGCCTGGGGGACGCCGATGCGGGTCGACGTCGGCCAGGAATTCGACTCGAGCTGGCCGCGGATCGGCGCCGGCACCGACGGGCGCCTGCTGGTCACCTGGGTGCAGGAGTTCGGCGCCGGCACCGACCGCATGTTCTCGGCCACGCTGGACCCCGGCGCCCAGGGCTTCCAGGCGCCGGTCCCGGTCGACTTCAACGTCGGCGAGGCGACCTCGACCTATCCCGACCTGGCGATGAACGCCGGCGGCCAGGCCTACCTCGCCTACCTCGTCGTCGAAGACGTCAGCAGCGTCAACCCACCCGGCTACGTCGGCGCCAGCGTGCGGGTCGCCCGCTACAACAACCGCCTCTGGTCGAGCTTCGGCGCCCCCGTCGACCGCAATCCGGCGACGCCGCTGCGGCTGCCGACCGAGGCGACCGGGCCGCGGGTCGGGATCGACCTGCGCGGCAACGGGGTCCTCGCCTGGCAGGAGCCCGACGACGAATTCGTCGACCGCGTCTGGGCGCGGCGGCTGTTCGGGACCAGCGTCGGCATCCCCCTCGCGGTCAGCCCGCCGAGCTGGGAAGGGGCGCCGGTCCGCGCCGCCGCCGACGCCTTCGCGCTCGACGTCAGCGGCTTCGGGCAGGCGGCGGTGGCGGTGCGCCAGCAACCTGGCCAGTCCGGGGCGCTGACGGCGCCGCGCCTGTTCGTCAACGAGATGGCCGACGCCTTCTCCGACCAGGGCAAGGCGTTCGCCGGCCCCCGCCTCGCCGACGGCGGCGCCAAGGCGGGGCTCGGGGCGCCGAGCGTGGCGGTGGAACCGAACGGCGGCCTGCTCGCCGGCTTCGCCGCCGGCGCCTCGACCTACCTGGTCGGCGGCGACCCCGGAGCGCTGGCCGCGCCCGAGCGCGCCGACCAGGGCGGCAGCACGATCGCCGGCGAACCGCTCGTCGACCTGGCCGAAACCGGCGCCGCGGTGGCCGCCTGGCGCGAGCAGCGCGGCTCCTCCGGGACGGTCGCCGTGCGCGAGCAGCGCGCCGACGGCGTGATCGAGCCGGCGGCGCTGCGCTCGCCCAGCGGCGGCACGGTCGGCGACCTGCGGCTGGGCGGCTCCGGCCTCGGCGACGCGCTGCTGGCCTGGACCCAGGGCAGCGGCGCCAACACCCAGGTGGTCGCCGCCGTGGTCGAC
>JBFXEM010000450.1:0-2689 GCA_050180135.1 Solirubrobacterales bacterium
ACGGGCTCGGCGAGGGCGTCGCCTCGGTTGCCGGAGTGCTCGTGCAGGAAGCGGCGCCGGCTCTGATCGACTCCGCCGGCGTCGTCGCCGACGCCACCCTGATGGGCTTCGACTACCTGCACGACGAGCCACTCGCGGCGGCGCTCGGCGCCCCGGACCCGCTCGGCCCGACCGGCGGTGCCGCCCTCTACCGCGGCGCCGCGTTCGAGGCGGTCGGCGGCTTCGACGAGCGCATCTTCCTCTACTACGAGGACCTCGACCTGGCCCTGCGCCTGGCCGCGGCCGGCGGCCGCTGCCGCCTGGCCGGCGAGGCCCGGGCCCTGCACGCCTACTCGGCCAGCCTCGGCGCCGCATCGGCCTCCAAGTACGAGCGGACCGGCTGGAGCCGCGGCTACATGCTGCGCCGCTACGGGGTGACGGCGAACCCGCGCCTGGCGCTGCGGGCTCTGGCCTGCGAGGGCACCCTCTGCGCCGGGCAGCTGCTGCGCGACCACACCGCGAAGGGGATCGCCGGCCGCCTGCGCGGCTGGCGCGACGGCGCCGGGCTCGAGCACCGTGAGCTCGGCGAGGCGCCGTTGCTGGCGATCAGCTCCCGCGAGGCGCTGGCACGGCGGCGCCGCCGGCGCGGCTGATCCGCTTAGGCGCCCAGCCAGCGGCGGACGCGGCTCGGGTCGCCCTCAGCGCCCAGGCGGCGGCGGTCGCGCCGCAGCGCCGGCGCCCAGCGCAGCGCTTCGAGCTTGCCGCGAGCGGTGGCGCGGAAGCGGCGCTGGCGGGCGGCTCGCAGCAGCGCGCCGGCCTCGACCGCGGCGATCCGCGGCAGCGCCCGGGCCGGCATGAACTTGGCCTGGGTGGCGAGGCGGTTGCGGGCGACGAGGCGAGCGTTGTCGGCGCCGGGACGCTTGAACCCGGCCGTCCAGGAAGCGTTGCCCACATGCCAGACGACGGCCTCCGGCACGTACTCGAAGCGCCAGCCGGCGATCTGGGCGCGGACGTTGAGGTCGACGTCCTCGTAGAAGGCGAAGTAGCGCTCGTCGTAGCCGCCGAGCTGCTCGAAGAGCTCGCGGCGCAGCAGGCAGGCGGCGCCGCAGACGCCGAAGATCTCGCGGCGGCGCAGGAGCGCCGCGCTCTGCGCCTCCCCCGCCCCGACCTCGAGCGCGCGGCCGTCGGCGGTCAGGGCCTGGCCGGCGCTGTAGAGGCGCGCGGCTGCCACGTCCGCCGCGCCGCCCGCGGTCTGCTCGAGCTGGAGGATGCGCGGCTGCACGCCGCCGAGCGAGGGGTCGGCCGCGATCGCCGCGTGCAGGGTGGCGAGGCAGTTGGGCTCCAGCACGGTGTCGGCATTCAGAGCCAGGATCGTCTCGGCGCCGACCCTGGCCGCGCCGAGGTTGAGGGCCGCCGCGAAGCCGACGTTGCGCGGCAGCGCCCGGTGCGCGACCCCGCGCTGCTCCAGCAGCGCCACCGAGCCGTCGCTGGAGCCGTTGTCGACCACGAACAGCTCGACCTCGACCCCCTGGTCGGCGAGCGAGTCGAGGCAGCGCGGCAGCAGCTGCCCGGAGTTCCAGCTGGGGATCACCACCGCGACGGTTCGGGCCGGGTCCACGGGCCGGAAGCCTGACAGCCGCCGCTATCGTGCGCGCGATGGAGAGGCTGAACGCGCTGCGGGGGCACCTCGGCCAGTCCCTCTTCCCCGACTCCCAAGCTCCCGCGACCCGCCTCGGCAGGGGCGAAGCCGCGCTGGTGCTGGCCGGCCTGCTGGTGCTGGGGATCGTCCTGCAGCTGGTGCGGATCGGCTGGACCGGGTCGCTCGACGCGCTCTGGGCCGAGGACGGGGCGATCTTCCTGCCGCAGGCGCTGACCCAGAGCTTCGGCGACGCCGTCAGCTCCGAATACTCCGGCTACCTGGTCCTGGTCCCGCGCCTGATCGGCGAGGCCGCCAGCGCCCTGCCGCTGCGCGCCGCCCCGGCGACGATCTCGATCCTCTCGGCGGCGCTGGTCACGATCAGCGGGCTAGTCGTCTGGCAGGCCAGCGGCGGCCATATCGCCAGCCCCTACCTGCGCGGCGCCCTCGCGGTGGCCACGGTCCTCACCCCGGTCGGCGGCCTGGAGACGATCGACTCGGCCTCCTACGTTTCCTGGTCGATGCTGGTGGCGACCTTCTGGCTGCTGCTCTGGCGGCCCCGGACCGAGACCGGCGCCGTCCTCGCCGGCCTCTTCATCCTCGCCACCGCGCTCAGCAACCCCGGCGTCTGGTTCTTCGTCCCGCTGGCGCTGCTGCGGGCGCTGGCGATCCGCGACCGCCGCGACCGGACGATCCTCGCCGCCTTCTTCGCGGGCGCCGCGGTCCAGGTGTTCGCGCTCGCCTTCAGCAGCTACGAAGCGATCGAACCGCTCTGGAGCGCCGACATCTGGGCGGTGCTGCTGCAGCGCGTGGCCGTCGGCACCGCGTTCGGGGTGCGGCTCGGCGGGGCCGCCTGGGCGGAGCTCGGCTGGCCCTTCCTGGTCGCGGTCACGCTGGCCATCCTCGCCCTGCTCTTGCTCGGCCTCAAGGACGCGTCCCGCGGCACCCGCTACCTCGCCGCGATCGCCGTCCCGACGGCGCTGGTGATGTTTGTCGTCTCCGTCTATCAGCGGGCGGTCGGCACCCCGATGCTCTGGCCCGATGGTGGCCACAACTCGGCCGCTGGTCGCTACG
>JBFXEM010000451.1:0-2689 GCA_050180135.1 Solirubrobacterales bacterium
AGCTGGGCCACGGGGCAACCCAGGACGACGTCCTCGGAGTCGCTTTCGGGCACCGGCTCGAAGCGGAGGCGGTCTGATGGAGGGCCGGGCCCCTGTGGCGACCGGTGCGACCGGCTTCCGCTTCGCCCCCCGCCAGGGCTGGGACACGGCGCTGCGTGCCGGCGCCGTGCCACTCGCGCTGCTGGCGCTGTTCGTCGTCCTCTCACTGACCGCGGACAACTTCCTCACCTCCGGCAACCTGCTCAACCTGCTCGACCAGGCGACGACTCTGGGGATCATCGCCAGCGCCGGAACGCTCGTCGTCGTCGCCGGCGGGTTCGACCTCTCGGTCGGGGCGACCTTCGCGATCGCCGGCGTGATCGCCGCCAAGGTGGCCAACAGCAGCGACCCGGTCCTTGGCCTCCTCGCCGGGGTCCTCGCCGGGGCCGCGATCGGGGTTGCTAACGGCCTGCTCGTCTCGACCTTCCGGATCAACTCGTTCATTGCGACGATCGCCTCCGGGTTGATGATTCGGGGTGGGGCGCTGGCCATAACCAGCGGCTTCCTGATCACCGTCACCGCGACGGATTTCGAATGGCTCGGAGTCACCCAGTTCGGGGACCTCAAGCTCTCGGTGATCATCTTCGCGGCCTGGGCCATCGCGATGGCCTTCCTGCTCGGCCGGACGACCTTCGGCCGCCACGTCTACGCCTGCGGTGGCAACGAGGAGGCAGCACGCCTCTCGGGGATCCGAGTGGGGCTCGTCCGCGGCGCCACCTTCCTGCTCTCCGGGACCGCTGCCGGGCTGGCCGGGGTGATTGCCGCCTCCCAGGTCGCGAGCGGGCAGGCCGACGCCGGAACCGGGATCGAGCTGACCGCGATCGCTGCGATCGTCGTCGGTGGCGCCAGCGTCCGCGGCGGCGAAGGGGCGGTCTGGCGGACCGTGGTCGGAGTCCTGCTGCTGGCGATGATCGGCAACGGCTTCAACCTGCTCGGGATCGACCCCGTCTACCAGAACCTCGTCTACGGCGGGATCATCCTCGCCGCCGTCGGTGCCGATGCCCGCCTCCGCGGCGGCTCCTAGAGCGATCAGCCGCCGAGATGGCGCTCGGCCCAGAGCGCTACCTGGGTCCGCCGCGAGACGCCGAGCTTGCGATGGATGCGCTTCAGGTGGTCCTTGGTGGTGTTCGGCGAGATCACCAGGCGGGATGCGATCTCCTCGTTGGTCAGCCCCGCGGCGACGAGGCATGCGACTTGCTGCTCCCGGGGGCTCAGCACGTCGGCGCTGGTCGGGCGCTCGCCCGGTTCGAGCGCGGGCATGAATGTCGAGGCGTAATAGTCGGCCGGCCCGCGAAGCTTGCGCGTCCGCACCCGCACCGTCACCTCGCCGACGTCCCCTGGCAGCGAGTCGGCCTCGGCCAGGCGCACCGGGTCTCGCTCGAGAGAGGCGACGTTGGCGGCGACGGCGGCGGCGAGCGAAGGCTTCAGTTGCGAGGGATCGAAGGGTTGTAGGTGGGGTCGGGCGGCGCGGTTGGCGACGACGACGCGGCCGCGCGCATTGGTGACCAGAACCGGCGCGTTGATCACGTCGAAGCAGGCGCCGCGCAGATCGAGCAGCTCCTGCGCCGCCACCCTCCGGTAGGCGTCGTTGACCTGCTGGCAGAGCCATCCGGCGGTCCTCAGGTCGGCCACGCCGAAGGCCCGCGTGCCGGTCATCCGGGCGAAGTTGATCGTGCCGATCAGTCGATTGCCGACCCGGAGCGGGCCCTGCAAGGAATGTTCGAGGCCCCAGCTGTGCATGATCTGCCGCAGCGGTTCCCGGCGCCAGTCGCGAGCGCTGAAGAGGAGGCGGTCGTGGACGGGCTCGCGACTGTCATGTAGGTGGGCCAGCAGGGGGTCGGCGGCTCGTCCGCTGCTCTCGTATTCGCGCAAAAAGCCGGTCGGCGCCGCAGTGGAGGTGACCAGCGAGGGCACCCCATCCTCGAACAGGTAGATGCCGTGGATGTCGGCGTCGACCAGCGGTGCTCCGCCGCGCACGAAGCGGCGCTGCAAATCGGCGGCGTCACGGCTGGACGCCACGTCGAGCGCGAAGTCGAAGGCCTGGCTGAGGCGACGCCGACTAGCGAATGGCAGATCCACGGACCCTTCTCCGGAAAGGACTCTCCTCCGGCGTCACTCTACCAGCGCCCCGGCAGCCGTCGGAGGGGATCGAATTCCCCCTCGCAGATCACAGCGCGTTCTCGACGCCGAGCGTTGGACGCTCCCAGATGCCGCGCTCGTGGATCGCCTCGATCTGCTCGCGGATCAGCTCGTCGTGCTGGGCGTGTCCGCCTGGGTGGCCGTCGGCGCCTGCGTTGGCGGGGACCATCGGCTCGGCGTAGATCGCCTGGTATTGCTCGGTGCGGAGGTCCTTCAGCCAGTTGCCCCAAAGCGAACGGTGGCGGTACTGGCGAAGCGCCTCGGGGTCGATGATCGCGGCGGCGTAGCCGGACACGCCCCCGGGTTCATGATGGCCGATGACGCGCCCCTGGTAGTCGACGATCATCGTGTGGCCCCCGAAGGTGTCGATCGGCGTCGTCAGCTCCGGGAGCAGGCGATAGGAGGCCACGTTCGGAGCCACCACGTAACAGGTGTTGTCGAGGGCCCGGGCGCGGTTTTGGACCTCCCAGAGGCCGTTGCCGACGTAGGGCTCCGGATAGCTCGGCCGGTA
>JBFXEM010000452.1:0-2687 GCA_050180135.1 Solirubrobacterales bacterium
CCAGAAGTCCGCCGCCTTCAAGCAGGACGGCGTGCTGATCGTCACCTTCAACCAGGTCAGTCCCCCTGACCCCGCCCTGGCGCCGCTGCCGAACACCCAGCCGCTGAAGGTCGGAACGCTCCTGCTCTCGCGCTTCGCCAGCCCCGGCGGGGTCGACGCCACGCCCTACGACCCCTACTCGCTGCTGCGCACCACCGAGGACATCTTCCGGCTCAACTACCTGGCCGGCGCTGCCCCCGCGAAGGTGAAGTCCTTCGCCGCGCCGCTGCTCGGCGAAAACGGAGGCGACTGAGCAGGGCGGCAGCGTTTCTGGCAGGCTGACGGCCGTGAGCGCGAACGAGCAGAGCGGCGAGCCGATCACCCCTGAGGGCATCGAAGAGCTGAAAGCCGAACTGGCCGATCTCGAAGGCCCGCAGCGCCTGGCGATGGCGGCGCGGATCAAGAGCGCCCGCGACGAAGGCGACCTCAAGGAGAACGCCGAGTATCACGTCGCCAAAGAGGACCAGGCGCACATGGAGACGCGGATCAAGCGCCTGCAGGAGCGCCTCCACAACGCCGTCGTCGTCGCCGTCGACACCGCCCCCGCCGACACCTTCGCCTTCGGCCGCAGCGCCGAAGTCCTCGACGAGTCCAAAGGCGAGGCGAGCGTCTGGAAACTGGTCGGCTCGACCGAGGCCAACCTGGCCGAGGGCCGGCTCTCGGCCGAGTCGCCGATCGGGCGGGCGCTGATGAACTCGCAGGTCGGCGCCACCGTCAAGGTCGAGACGCCGCGCGGCACACGCTCCTTCAAGGTCCTCAAGCTCGTCTCCTGAGCCATGCTGCGGCTGCGCTCGTCCGTCGCTCCACACCGGGCTGACGAGTTCAGGACCCTCCTCTGCGAGCTGGAGGGGGTGCGGCGGATCGTCATCGACCCCGACGCCGACGCCTCCGGGGCGACCGTGTTCGTCGCCGACGTCGAGCCCGCCGCCGCCGACCCGCTGGTCGACGCGATCGCCGAGCTCGGCATCCCGGTCGACGACTACCTGCTCTCGCGGGTCGAGGTGGTGGCGCCGCTGCACCACCACCGCAGCGGCGACCGCGGGATCGACGGCTTCGCCTGGGTCGAGGTGGTCGGCCAGGCCCGCGCCAACTCGCGCCCGCTGGCCCGCTACCTGGCCCTGATCAACGTCGCCGCCGTGATCGCCGCCCTCGGCGTGATCACCGGCAGCTCGATCCTGATCGTCGGCGCGATGGCGGTCAGCCCCGACCTGCTGCCGATCTGCGCGACCAGCGTCGGCATCGTCGGCGGCCGCTACGCGCTCGCCAGCCGCGCCTTCGTCACCCTCTGGCTCGGCCTGCTCCTGGTCGTGGCCACGGCCGCGGTGCTGAGCGCGGCGCTGAAGGGCGCCGACCTGCTGCCGGCCGGGTTCAAGGTCGAGGACTCGAGCCTGGCCACGCTCGCCCACACCGACTACTCGACCGTGCTGGTCGCGCTCGCGGCCGGGATCGCGGCGATGCTCTCCTTCGAGACCCGGGCCAGCACCGCGGTCGGGGTGGCGATCTCGGTGACGACGATCCCCGCCTCCGCCTACCTCGGGGTCGCGATCGGCGCCGGCGGCCTCGGCGACGCCTGGGGCGCGGGCCTGGTGCTGGTGATCAACGTGGCGCTGCTGATCGTCTCGGGAACGCTAACGCTGCTCCTGCAGCGCCGGCTCCCCAACCGCTCCGGCGCCCCCGTCTAGCCCCCCGGCAGCCGTGGCGACGGCTTGCTCGGCGACGGGTGGCGGCGCTCCCTGCGACCACGGCGCCGGCGCCGGCCGGCGCTCGTCGTAGAGCACGTCGACGTCGGCGAAGCGGTCTTCCCAGCCGCGCCGGTTTTCGCGGAAGACGACGCCGAGGAAGCCGATCCCGAGGGTGACGACCGAGAGGTAGAGGCCGAGCATCCGCCGCAGCCCGCGCCGGACCGTGAGCCGGCCGCCGCTGAGCCGGATGCCGACGAAGCGCATCCCCGGCGTCTGCCCGGCCAGCGACCAGAAGGCGACCAGGTAGAGCGACCCCATCGCGACCCACACGGTCGAGCCGATCGCGATCGCGTAGCTGGTCCCGCCGCTGCTGCCGCCGAGGGCGCTGTCGACGAGGGCGACGAGGGCGAAGAAGGCGGTGAAGCCGAGGTTGACGAAGACGCCGTCGATCAGGTAGGCGATGGCGCGGCTGATGAAGCCGGCGTGGGTGGACGGCGCCGGGCGCGGCTTGCGGAAGAAGATGCGGCGGACGATCCGCTCGAAGGTGTTGTCGAGGTCGCGGGCGAGCTTGCCGATCGTGCGCCCGATGTCCTCCAGCAGGCCGGCGCCCTGGGCGCTGATCGCGGCCCGCAGCTCGGGCGCGCCGGCGATCCGCTCGACCAGCTGCTGGGCCTCCTCGCTGGCCAGCAGCTTGCGCCAGACCTCGTCGACCAGCTCGCTGTCCATCGCCTCGATTAGGGCCCGCTTGACGGCCTCGCTTTCGAGCGCGCCCTCGACCGCCTCTTCGACCGCGGGACCGTTGAGGACGCGGGCGATCGCGCGCTCGACCGCGTCGCTTTCGATCGCGCCGACGATCGCCTCCTCGGCGGCGACCTCGACGGCACGGTCGATCTCGGTCGCCTTGCCGACGCTGCGGGCGCCGCGGACGCCGACTCCGAGCAGGCGGGCGGACAGCGGCAGGTTTCC
>JBFXEM010000453.1:0-2678 GCA_050180135.1 Solirubrobacterales bacterium
GCCGGCCGCCTCTTCTGGCTGAACCCCGAGCCGAAGCTCTACTGGAACTACGGCGACTCGGTGATGGCCGCCTACGAGCGCTACTGCGACGGGGCCTTCGAGTGCTGGACGACCCGGCACCTAGAGGACTTCGTGAACGTGGTGGCGGGTGGCGTGCCGGCAGCGGACTGACCTACCGGGTCGTACACAGCTCAACCGGGCCGTCACCCTCGAGGCCCAGCGCCCAGGGGCGGTCTGACATGTCGGGCGGGATTTCCAAGGCGGCCTTGTTGCCCGCTTCGAGCGGCCCGAGGGAGACCGAGAGTTCACTGGCGAAGCGCCGCAGCATCACCTCCACCGGGGCGGTCGAGCGATTCTCGAAGGTGAAGCCACCGTGCAGAAGGGTGGTTCCGGTCCCGCCGTCAGGCGAAGCATCGAGCGGTTCACAGGCGACGGTTCGCGCCCGCGGCGCCGCCAGCCCGAGCCCCAGCGCCTGGGCGATCGCCAGGTCGGCCGCGGCCAGGTCCGGCGCCGGTCTTGCCGCTAGCTCGGCTTCGCTGAAGGCGGGCGTGCCGTGCTCCGCGGCGACACCCAGGTAGGTGCGGGCAGGGATCAGCGGAGCCGGGGCAAAGGCGATCTCGTAGCCGGGCACGGTCCTTGCCCCGGCGACGTCCACCGCCGCCAGAGTCGAGCGCAGGTACTCGGTGGTCGGCAGCCAGCGCTCGTCGTATTCCCGCTGCATCAGCGAGATCCCACCCCAGAGGGCCAGCCCGGCGACAAACGCCGCCGCCACCACGACCAGCCTCGGGATTCGCAGTCCCCGCAGCAGCTCCCCGCCGATCAGCAGGAGAACGATCCCGTAGGGGTACTGGTAGCGACTCGAGGTCGGGAAACGCTCCGATTCGCGGTTGAGACCGGTGATGAACCAGAGCGCCAGGCCGATCGCCAAGGCGACCGCCATTCCCCGGCTGATCCGTCGCTCACGGTAGATCCGAAAGGCGAGACCGGCGAGGCCGAGCAAGACGACCAGCTTGCCCCAGATCAGGTGCGGCTGGTCCGGCTCACTACCGTCACCGGTCGCCAGGCCAAGCAGCGAGGTGACCCCCGCCGCGGCCGAGTCGAAGGCGAACTTCGGAGTGCGCAGGAGGTTGTGGAGGCTGGCGCTGTTCTCTCCGTTGTGTCCCCAGCCAAGCCACCAGAGGGCGTAGAGCAGGACCGGGATGGCGACGACGTAGGCGCGCCGAGCCCGCAGCCGCTTGCCGAACAGGAGATCGGCCAACGCCCCAGCGGCGAAGGCGATCCCGATGCTGGAGAAGACGATCGAGACGACCAGGAGAAGGCAGGCGAGGCGATCACCGGTCTCGTCCTCGCGGTCGAGCGCGAGCAGCATTCCGAGGCCGGCGGCGACCGAGGCGAAGTACCCGAGCTGAAAGGCGAACAGGAGGTCCTCGAAGGCGGCACCGAGGAAGAGGACGAGAATCGCGGCCAGGACCGCCAGCCAGTCGTCCACGCGCCGCCTCAGGTAAACGAAGAGCAGGATGGCGCTGAGGACGAAGAAGCCAATTGAGACGACGTAGAACGGGGTCGCAGAGTCGAGCCCGAAGACGGCGCGCAGCAATCGGTACGCGACCCCGAGCCCGATGATCAGGTTGCCGTTGAGCGAGTCGAGGAAGTAGGAGGCGCCCGTCCCCTCGCGAGCGACGAGCAGTTCCCAGTCGTCGGCGATGAAAGTCAGCTGCGAATCGAGCGAGAGGATCCAGGCAAAGGACGCGATCGCCGCCGCCGCGAGGACCAGGAGCGGCAACCTCCGCGCGCCCAGCCAGGAGGATGCAGGCCTAGCGCCGCCCCCCCGCTGTTTCGGTTCCCCCTCCCGCTCCACCGCTGCCTGATCCTTCCACAGGTGCAGCGATCCGGACCGGGTCGTCCGCGGAAACCTGCCACTGCTCGTTGACTGCGGCGCCGGGCGGCGGCAACACCGGACCGTCGAGCAGCGGGTCCTCGGTCTCGCGCTTCCAGGCGTCGAGGCGGCCGCGCATCTCGGCCAGGGTCGTGAGGTCTGGCGACTTACTCACGCACGTGGGTGCGTAAGTCGACACGCCACCCAGCGCTACCGCGCGGCCCAGGAGTCCGGCGCGGCCGCGAGGTCGGTGACGACGTCCGGAAGTTCGTCGGCGACCAGGTCGGCGAGGGTGACGTTCTCGAGCACGTTGCGGATGTTGGCGCGGACGGCGATCCAGACCTCCTGCAGGTGCTCGGAGTTGCCGCGGTATTCGATCGCCTCGGGCGGCGTCGACTGGACGTGGGCGATCGGGCCCTCGACGGCGCGGACGACGTCGGCGATCGTCACCTCGTCGGCGGGCCTGGCTAGCCAGTAGCCGCCCTTGGCGCCACGGCGGGCGCGGACGATGCCGCTGTGCTTGAGCTCGAGCAGGATGTGCTCGAGGAACTGCAGCGGGATCTCCTGGGCGTCGGCGAGTTTCTCGCCCTTGACGGGGCCCTCCTCGGCAGCCGCAAGCTCCGCGGCGGCGCGAACGGCATAGTCGGCCTTGGCTGAAACGCGCATGCGACTAGTAAAGCAATCAGCCGATGACGTCAGGCGTCAAATCGTCGCTGCGGTCGGCAGCTTGCTCGCTCGCTTCGGCCGCTTCCCGCTTGACCCGGCGCTCGTTCCACCAGCGCGGGAACCAGATCAGCAGCCC
>JBFXEM010000454.1:0-2670 GCA_050180135.1 Solirubrobacterales bacterium
GGATCGCCGCCGCGAACAGCAGGACGACGAACTCGGGGCAGTTCGCGAGGTCGAGGTGGATTCGGGTGCCGGCGCCGGCACCGAGACCCTCGAGCAGGCCGACGGCGGCTTCGGCGGCCGCGAGGGTTTCCGCGTAGGTGAGAGCGAGGTCGCGCCGCTCGCCGTCGAAGAGGAGGAAGGGGGCATCGGGCTCGGCGAGGGCGCGGGCGGCGAGCAGCCGGGAGACCGTCTCGGCGGTTGGAGGCGCGTTCATGTCTCACAAGTACAGGAGGGGAGCAACGGCCAGTAGGGCCGCTGGGGCTTCAAAGCGGGGGGCGATTTGCTCCCTTGCAGACGAAGACGGCCGGCGGGCCGGCGCCGACACTCTCGGCCATGCCTCGCGGTGGGTCATCCGGTCGCTCGTTGAGCCCACAGGCACGCAGCTTCCTCGACGAGCTCGACGCCAAAGGCACCACCATGCCGTGGGACTGCGACACCGCGACGGAGGCCAGGCGCGTTCAGCAGGGCTCCTGGGTGCCGCCGAGCGAGGTGATCGAGGTCGGCTCGGTTCAGACGCGGACGATTCCGGGGCCGGCGGGCGAGATACCGATTCGCGTCTACCACCCCGAGCACGGCTCGCCGCCCTTTCCCGCGCTGGTTTGGATGCACGGTGGCTGCTGGGTGCTCGGCACCCTCGATATGGCCGACGACACCTGCCGCGCGCTCTGCGCCAACTCCGGAGTGGCGGTGGTGTCAGTCGACTACCGGCTGGCGCCCGAGCACCGGTTCCCGACCGGCGTCGAGGACGTCGAGGCGGTCGTGGAGTGGGTCGCCGAGCACGGGGAGGAGCTCGGCTTGGACGGCCGGCGACTCGCGGTCGGCGGCGACAGCGCGGGTGGCAACCTGGCCGCCGTCGCCGCTCAGGACGCGCGGCGCTCGGAGACCGTCGACCTCCGTTTTCAGCTGTTGGTCTACCCGATGACCGGGACCCCGTGGGAAGGCCGTGAGTCGCTGACGGAGTTCGCGACGGGCCATTACCTGACCCTGGAGGCGGTCGAATGGTTCGCCGGCCTCTACGTGACCTCGCCGGAGGACTACCGCGACCGCCGCCTGGCCCCGATCCTGGCCACGGACCTGGAGGGCCTGCCGCCGGCGCTGGTGATCACCGCCGGCTATGACCTGCTGCGCGACGAGGGCGAGGAGTACGCACACCTGATGCGCTCGGCGGGCGTCGACGTGACGCTCCGCCGTTACGAGGGTGAGCTCCACTCGTTCTTCGGCACCCCGGCGCGTTTCGACGCCGCCGCGACCGCCCGCGCGGAAGCGGGAGCCGCCCTGCGCGAGCACCTCCTGTAAGGCTCAGGGGAAAGCGCCTGGGCGCAAGCCCATGGCCCCGATCCACGCCTCCGCGATCGTCTCGGCCAGCTCGTCGACGTCGTCGGCATCGCACCCTTCGAGAGCCAGGAAGTAAAAGCTGCGCTCGAACATCCACACCACGCTTTCGCCGACGATCCGGGCCCGCTCGGGATCGCGCAGCGCCGGTACTCGAGTCTGGCCGACGATCAGCTTGGCGAGCGTCTCCCCCGAGTTGGCGACCCCCGCGGTCCACTGCTCCCGGATCAGCGGAACACGCGGCACGAGTTCGACCGCCGCACACATCACCTGCTGGTGGTGGATCCACAGCAACCTCGCGGAGTCCCGGACCAGGGACCGGACCAGGTCCGCCAGCTCCTCGGGGTCCTCGGCCGGCTCGTCCAGGATCCCGTTCCAGCTCTCGAGCGCTTCGGCAAGGACGTGCCTGACCAGCTCGGCCAGCAGCTCGTCCTTGGAGGCGAAGTAGAAGTAGAAGCCGGGTCGCGAGAGCCCGGCTTCGCCGGCGATCGTCGAGATCGGGGTCTCGTTGAAGGTACCTTCGGTGAGGAGGCGCTCGCCCACCTCGAGCAGCCGCGCCTCGCGGTCGTCACCACGGGCGCCGGGACCGTCCAAGAGGCGACGGGCCCGGCGCGAGATGACCGCTGAGCTCTTTGGTTGGGGTCGCGTCATCGGGGCCCGAACAATGACAGTTTCGAGCCCGTCAGCTTCCCTACCTACCAGAGTTGTTCGCTCGCCATCTTCGCTCCCTCGACTAGGGACCCGAGCTTGGCCCAGGCGATCGACGGCGGGACGCTGTGCCAGCCGGCAAAGGTGCCGAAGCCGCAGTCGGTGGCGGCGATCACGCGCTCCCGCCCGACCAGCCCTGCGAACCGTTCGATTCGCTGCGCGACCAGTCGCGGGTGCTCGAGGCGCGGGTTCTGCACGTCGATCACTCCCGGCATCAGGACCTTGTCGTCGGGAACCGTGACGGTGCTCCCAAAGGTCTCCCACTCGTGCTCGTGGGTGGGATTGGCGCCCTCGAAGGAGATCGTCTCCACGTTGGCTTTGAAGACCCTGCCGATGATCTCGGGCAGCGGCACGTCGTGATTGTGCGCTCCGGCGTAGTTGCCCCAGCAGAGGTGAAGCCGCAGCTGCTCCGGGGGAATGCCCTCGAGAGCGTGGTTGAGGGCCGCGACCGCGAGCTCGATGTGTCCCGCGTGGTCCTCGATCTTGGGACCCATCTGGTAGTGGCCGACCATCGCCAGGTCGGGTGAGTCGAGCTGCAGGTTGAGACCCGCGTCGGTGACGGCTTTGTACTCGTAGCGGAGGGCGTCGGCG
>JBFXEM010000455.1:0-2660 GCA_050180135.1 Solirubrobacterales bacterium
TCGGCGGCGGCGAGGACGCTGGCCCGGGGGACGTGCTGGCCGCTGGCGGCGAAGACTCCGGCCAGCTTCGGCCCGAGCACCGCTTCCAGCCTGGCGATCAGGTCGGTCTCGCCCGCGATCGTCTTGCCGGTGACGACGAGCGCCCGCGAGCAGCCGAGCCGCTCCAGCTCCGGACCGAGCTCGGCGATCGCGCCGGGCCCGAAGCTGACCCCTTCGAGGGGAAGGAAGGTGTGCTTGCCGGTAGGGGCCTTGGCCCCTGCTTCGATCCCGTACTCACGCTCGTCGTGCATCTCGATCTCCTTCGCAACCCGGTCGCGTTCGAGTCATATTCTAAGTAGTCTTCGAAATCGCCGCACTCCCATGGGCGGAGTGCACGGGGATCCCGACGGAGGAGAAGAGATGACCCAACCGATAGGCGCACGCGCATTGCTCGAGGGCGGCAACAAGTTGAAGCTGGGGCTGTTCGGCCTCAACTGCAAGAACGGCCTCAACCTGACGATGGCCAAGACCAACTACGTCCCGACCTGGGAGCACACGCTCGCGGTGGCCCAGCGGGCCGACGACATGGGCTTCGAGATCCTCGTTCCGATCGCCCGCTGGCGCGGCTTCGACGGTGCCAGCGATCCCTTCGGCGAATCGTTCGAGACGATGACCTGGGCGGCCGGGATCGCCTCCAAGACCAACCACATCGTTCCGGTCGGCACCCTGCACGTGCCGCTGATGCACCCGGTGTTCGCGGCCAAACAGTGCGCGACGCTCGACCACCTCTCCGGCGGCCGCTTCGCCTTCAACGCGGTCATGGGCTGGGTCAGCGGCGACTTCGAAATGTTCGGGATGGAACTGCGCGAGCACGACGAACGCTACGTGTACGGCTCCGAGTGGATGGACATCGTGCGCAAGATCTGGACCGACCCCAACCCCTTCGACTATGACGGCGAGTACTTCCACCTGAAGAACGTGCGCGGCAAGCCGAAGCCCCTGCAGGACCCCTACCCGCTGATCCTCAACGCCGGCAGCTCGCCGGCCGGAATGGACTTCGCGGCTCGCGAGGCCGATTTCAACTTCGCGATCGTCGAGGACTACGACGGCGGCGAAGCCTACGTACAGAAAGCGCAGGCGCGGGCCAAGGAGTACGGCCGCGACCTGCACCTGCTCGGCAACGCCTCGGTGATCTGCCGCGACAGCGAGGACGAGGCGCTCAGCATCGTCGAGGAGATGCGCGCCGCCGGCGATCGCGAGGCCGCCCGCAACTCGCTGAAGGAGTTCGGGATCAACAGCGAGTCGCTGAGCGATGACTACATGGCCTTCGAGGACAACTGGATGCTGAGCATGGGCTCGGTGCAGATGTACGGAACTCCCGAGCAGGTCGCCGAATCGCTATCCAAACTCTCCGGCATCGGCCTCGACGGCGTCATGCTCGCCTCGCTGGACTACCACGATGAGCTCGGCATCTTCAACGAGAAGGTGATGCCGCTGCTGGTGGAAATGGGACTCCGCGACGAGGTCCACGAGATCAAGCACTGACGGCTCAGGGGCCGGCCGGCGGCAGGCCGACCTCCACCCCGGTCTGGAAGGCGGCCAGCTCCGGTAGGACCCGTTCGGTGAAGAGGTCGGCGCTGGCACGGACCGTCTCCGCCGGCATGCCGCCGTAGCTGAAGATCGCGATCGCCCCGGCGCCGTCGATGCGCTCGACGTTGGCGATCATCTCCGCGGCCACGCGCTCCGGCGTTCCCCAGACCTGCAGGTCGGAGAGGAAGCCGGTGAAGCGCTCGAGCCCGAGGCGGGAGATGTTGTCGGCGATCTTGCCGTAGTACTCGTAGCCGGGAACCTGCCCGAGGGCGGGGTTGTCGAACTCGTAGTGGGAGATCGTCGAGCGGCTGAAGCGGCGGATGTGGTCCTGGTAGAGGCGCTCGGCGCCGCTGTCGGTCTCGCTCACGGCGACGTAGCTGACCAGCAGCGGCTTCGGCGGCTCGTGACCGTTGATGGCGACGAAGCGCTCGCGGTAGCCCTCGATCTCGGCGACCGTGGTCTCCCAGGGCTTCTGGGCGATGACCATGATCCCGAGCCCGAGCCGGGCCATCACCTCCATCGACTCCGGCGAGGCGGCGGAGGCGTACATGCGACCCGCCAGGGGCGCCAGTGGGCGTGGGCGCAGCTCCACCCGCGGCTGCTTGTAGACCTCGCCGTCGTACTCCATCCAGCCACTCTCGAAGGCGTTGACGATCATGTCGCCGTACTCGTGGAAGCGCTGGCGGGACTCCTCCATCGGCACCCGGAACCCGTCGAACTCGATCGGGCCGAGCCCACGCCCGACCCCGAGCACGAGACGGCCGTCGGAGAGGTTGTCGAGCACGGCCAGCTCCTCGGCCACGCGTACGGGATCGTGCCAGGGCAGGATCACGACCATCGAGCCGAGCTTCACCCGCTCGGTGCGGCCGGCCAGCCAGGTCAGCAGCTGGATCACGTTGGGACACATGTGGTACGAGGTGAAGTGGTGCTCGGCCGACCAGATCGAGTCGAAACCGCGTTCCTCGGCCGTGTCGGCGAGCCCGGTCGAGAGCCGGTAGGCGTCGCGGTCGTCGCGCTCCTCGTCGAGGTTCTGGATGAAGACCCCCATGCCGACGTGCATCGCCTGCCTCCTCGCCTACCCGCCCACCGGT
>JBFXEM010000456.1:0-2656 GCA_050180135.1 Solirubrobacterales bacterium
GCCGTCGGCGTCGAGGTAGCCGCCGTCGCCGCTCAGGTAGTGGCCGGGAAAGGCTTCGAGGTAGGACTCGCGGTAGCGCTCGTCATCGCCCCAGAGGGTTGGCAGCGTCCCCGGCGGCAGCGGCAAGCGCAGGCAGATCGCCCCCTCGACGCCAGCCCCGACCGGCTCGCCATCACTGTCGAGGATGCGGACGTCGTAGCCGGGCATCGGCACGCTCGGTGAGCCCGGCACGATCGGCAGCGGATCCAGGCCGCGCGGGTTGGCGGCAATCGGCCAGCCGGTCTCGGTCTGCCACCAGTTGTCGATCACAGGGACGCGGAAGTGCGCGCAGGACCAGGCGTAGGTATCGGGGTCCAGCCGCTCGCCGGCGAGGAACAGATGGCGAAGGGGGGAGAGGTCGTGAGCGTCGAGGAGGGTCGCTTCAGGATCCTCTTTGGCGATCGCCCGGATCGCGGTCGGCGCCGTCAACAGCGCGCCGACGCGGTGCTCGGCGATAACCCTGCCGAAGGCACCGGCGTCGGGCGTCTTCACCGGCTTGCCCTCGTAGAGGACAGTGGTGGCGCCGGCGATCAGCGGCCCGTAGACGATGTAGGAGTGGCCGACGACCCAGCCGACGTCCGAGGCCGCCCAGAAGACCTCGCCCGCCCGCGTGGCGAAGATCTCCTCCATCGACCAGGCGAGGGCGACCGCGTGGCCGCCGTTGTCGCGGACGATGCCCTTCGGCCGGCCGGTCGTGCCGGACGTGTAGAGGACGTAGAGGGGATCGGTTGCCGCGACCTCGACCGCCGCCGCCGGCTCGGCCCCGCGCTGGATGGCCTCCCACTCCAGCTCGCCCGCATTCAGCTCGGCCTCCCTATCCGGTCGCTGCAAGAAGACGACGTGTTCGGGTCGGTGCGCGGCCAGCGCCAGGGCACCGTCGACCAGGGGCCGATATGGCACTTCCCGGCCTGGCTCGATCCCACAGGATGCGGTCAGTAGGACCCGCGGCCGGGCGTCGTCGATCCGCAGCGCCAGCTCGTTGGCGGCGAAGCCGCCGAAGACGACCGAGTGGACGGCGCCGAGCCGGGCGCAGGCAAGCATCGCGACCACCGCCTCGGGCACCATCGGCATGTAGATGACGACGGTGTCGTCCTTGCTCACGCCGAGCCCGCGCAGGGCGCCGGCGAAGCGGGCGACGGCGGCGAGCAGCTCCGCATAGGTGAAAGACGCGGACGAGCCGTCCAGCGGGCTGTCGTGGACCAGCGCGAGCCGCTCTCCGGCCCCGGTGGCTACGTGGCGGTCGAGGGCGTTGACCGAGGTGTTGAGGCGGCCGTCGGGGAACCAGCGGTAGAACGGGGCCCGGGACTCATCGAGGGCGCGGCTGGGGGCGACGTCCCATTGCAGGCGCGCTGCCGCCTCGAGCCAGAACCCCTCCGGGTCGCCGAGGCTGTGCGCGTGCGCGCGGCGGTAGGGGGAGTCCTCCACCTGGTTAGGGTAGGCCGCCTGCCAGCCGCATTTCGGTGGTGGATAAGCACACCGATCGCGCCGCTCGGAGTGTCAAGTGCCACTGGCGAGGCTCGCCAGGGAGCTCGAAACTAGCCGCAGGCACCAATTGTCCAAGGGAATGAAGAATTTGACGGCAGACCGGGTCGAGCAGCGGTGGCGGCGCGTGTTCGATCGCGAGATGTCCTTGCAGGAGCGGGACCGGCGCTGGGCGCTGCTGCGGCGGGAAATGGCGGCGCACGACCTCGAGTGCTTGCTGGTCAGCGGCTTCCACTCGGTTCTGTGGGAGGCACAGGCGAGCCTGCGCTGGCTCACCAACCTCGATATCGAGGGCTTCCTGGTGTTCCCGCGTGAAGGCGAGCCGATCTTCTACAGCTTCATCCCCCGGCCCAAGGTCACGAGGCTGGAGGGCTGTTGGGTGCCGGACAACCGCTCCGGCTTCCCGAGCTTCGGTCAGAGCCTCGTCGACGGCCTGCGGGAGCTCGGGGTCGGCAAGGGCAAGGTCGGGGTGCTGTCGATGAGCGGTGTCTTCGGGGAGTACGGCGGCTTTCCGTACGCGGCGATGCACGATCTCCAGGCCCAGCTGGCGGAGCTCGAGTTCGAGGACTCGACGTCCTGGTTCGCGCCGCTGCGGATGATCAAGAGCGCCGAGGAGATTCGCATGTTCGAGATCGGGGCGGCGATCGCAGAGGACGTCTTCGCCGCGGTCGTCGAGACCGCGGGCGAGGGGGTCGCCGACGCCGAGATCCGCGCCGCGATCAGCGCCGCCCGCATCCGCGCCGGTTGCGAGCCGCACTCGACCACCTTCTACGCCCAGGGCAAGGATGTCTGCCACCCCCTCGACAGCGGCATCATGCTCGAGCCCGGCTACGGCAACCCGCTGCAGCGCGGGGACGTGATCGTCTCCGAGCTCGCGACCCGGGTCAACGGATACGAGATCGAGTTCAACCAGGCCTGGGTCCTGGGCGAGGCCGACGAGGAGTGGGAGCGGATGTTCGTCGTCGCCGCGGAATCGTTCGAGGTGGGGGTCGCCGCGCTGCGCCCGGGAATCACGAACATCGACCTGCAGGAGGCGATGCGCGCGCCGCTGGAGGAGGCCGGGTTCACCTGGTTCTACGTCTTCTTTCACGGCTCCGGTCTGCTGGACGAACCACCGAGCTCGAACGCCCGCGTC
>JBFXEM010000457.1:0-2651 GCA_050180135.1 Solirubrobacterales bacterium
GGTGTTGACGCTGAGGACGACGCAGACGACCGCGCCCACCTGGAAGCGGGGCAGCTTCAGGACCCGGCTCGCGACCCACCAGGCGAGCACCGCCGCGAGCGTCACCGCGACCAGAGCCAACCCCAGCCCGACGCCGTGGTCGACGTCGATGTCGGCGGCCGCGAGGTTGAAGAAGATCACCGGCGGCAAGAACACGTAAAGCAAGACCACCAGCGCCTTGCGCGAGGCGTTGGCAGCCCCCTCGGCCCAGCGGCGCTCGGCCCAGATCCCGATCGCGGTGGAGACGAAGATCGCGCCGGCGGTCAACAGAACGCCGATGGCAAGCGCCTCCCTCGACCTAGAACAGCGACGAGCCCGCGCGTTCGGCGAACTCGACCAGCGGCTGTGGGATGACGCCGAAGAAGACGGTGGCCGCGGCGGCGAGCAGGGCCGGGCCGACCAGGTACCAGCGCTTGCCGGCGTCGGGGTCGATCGGGTCGGCCTCCGGCGAGGCCCCGGCGATCGCCGGGCTCCCGGCGACAACTCCGCCCTCGGGCCGCATCCACATCGCCGCCACCACCCGCAGGTAGTAGGCGAGCGAGATCATCGTCCCGACCGCGATGAAAACGCCGAGCCAGGTGTAGTCGCTTTCGACCAGGGCCTCGATCAGGTAGAGCTTGCCGATGAAGCCCGCGGTCGCCGGCAACCCGGCCAGGGCCAGCATCGCGATCGTCAGCGGCCAGGCCAGCAGCGGCCGCTCGGCGCCGAGCCCGCGCATCGCCCGGATGTCGTCGCCGAACGGGGTTTCGCGCTCGCGGGCGATGATCACGGCGAAGGCGGCGAGGTTCATGAAGGCGTAGGCGGCAAGGTAGAAGACGAGCGCGTTGACGCCGGACTCCGAGGCGACGACGATCCCACCCAGCATGTAGCCGGCCTGGGCGACCCCCGAGTAGCCGAGCATCCGCTTCAGCGAGTCCTGGCCGAGGGCGCCGACGTTGCCGACCACGATCGAGATCGCCGCCAACGCCGCCAGAGCCGGCTGCCACTGGTCGACCTGAGGGCCGAGCGCGACGTCGAAGAAGCGGATGAAGACGGCGAAGGCCGCGGCCTTGGTCGCCACCGCCATGAAGCTGGTGATCGGGGTCGGCGCCCCCTCGTAGACGTCGGGCGTCCACTGGTGGAAGGGCGCGATCGAGGTCTTGAAGGCGAGCCCGACCGCGCACATCGCGATCCCGATCAGGATCAGCGGGTCGTCGAGCATGCCGTTGTGGGCGATGCCGACGGCGATTCCGGAGAAGTCGGTGGAGGCGGTGCCGCCGTAGAGGAAGGCCATCCCGTAGAGCAGCGTCGCCGAGCCGAGCGAGCCGACGATCAGGTACTTGAGGCCGGACTCGAGCGAGCCCTCGCGGCGCAGGTTGGCGGCACAGAGGA
Source organism: Solirubrobacterales bacterium (assembly GCA_050180135.1). Taxonomy (GTDB): domain Bacteria; phylum Actinomycetota; class Thermoleophilia; order Solirubrobacterales; family 70-9; genus VAYN01. The sequence continues at coordinate 1,411 of JBFXEM010000457.1, forward strand.
TGTAGAGCGGGATCGAGAGGGTCTCGATCGCGACGAAGAAGGTGACCAGGTTCTGCGCCTCGGCCAGCAGCACCATTCCCAGCACCGAGCCCAGCAGCAGCGCGTGGTACTCCCCCACCCCGGCCTGCTCGGCGGCGGGCTCGCGAACCGAGAGGAGAACGCAGAAGGCGGCGGTGAGGATCGCGATCAGGGAGATCGAGATCGCCAGGTCGTCGATCCGCAGGGCCCCGGAGACGAGGTCCTTGGGATCGCCCCACTGCCAGATCAGCAGCCCAGCGGTGGTGGCGAGGACGATCAGGGTCAGCCCCGGGGCCCAGCGCCGCACCGGCCGGAAGACGGCGCTGAGCAGGACCACGCAAAGTCCCACCGTCAGCGCGATCACGGGCGCGAGCCCGGCGTAGTCGATGGTCGGCTCGTTGAAGTTCACTTGCGCGCCAGCTCCGCTTCGGGGGCGTCGCCGTTGGTGACGCCGGCGACGGTCTGCTGCACGGTCGGGGCCGTGCGGTGGAGGATCAGCTGCGGGTAGAAGGCGAGGGCGACGATGCAGGCCACCAGCGGCGCCAGCACGACGGCGTCGCGGAGGCCGATCTCCCGCGAGGCGATCCCGTCCGGCTTACGGTTGTGCATCGCGTGCTGGTAGAGGCGCAGCGCGTAGTAGGCCGACATCGCGACCCCGCTGATCGCGATGATCGCGAAGACGATCTTCTCCTGGAAGAGCCCGTTGAGGATGTAGAACTCGCCGATGAAGTTGGCCGACCCGGGCATCGCCAGGGTGGCCAGGGCGACGACCAGGAAGAGCACCGCCAGGACCGGCGCCCGCAGCGCCATCCCGCCCATCTGGCGGATGTCCTCGGTGCCGGTGCGCTCGACCAGGATCGCGACGATGATGAAGATCGGGGCGACGACCAAGCCGTGGTTGACCATCTGCAGGATCGCCCCGTCGGCGCCGTCGGCACGCAGGGCGAAGACGCCGGCGGTGATGAAGCCGAGCTGGGCGACCGAGGAGTAACCGGCGATCAGCCGCACGTTGGTCTGGGTGAAGGCCATCACCGACCCGTAGAGGATCGAGGCCAGGGCGATCACCAGGATCACCTCCTGGAACTCGATCGTGGCGTCGGGGAAGAGCGGCAGCACCACCCGCAGGAAGCCGTAGGCGCCGACCTTGGCGAGCACGCCGGAGAAGACGACGAGGACCGGCAGCGGCGCCGCTCGGTAGGCGTCGGGCATCCACCCGTGCAGGA
>JBFXEM010000458.1:0-2648 GCA_050180135.1 Solirubrobacterales bacterium
CCGAGCTGGTCGCGACGATGGCCCTGGAGGGCGGCTACCAGGAGCTCTCGCGGATCGTGCACCCGCACCCGACGGTGTCGGAGGCGGTGCTCGACGCGGCCAGGGCCGTCGACGGCTGGGCGATCCACGCCTGAGAGTCCTGCAAATCGGCACATCTCGGGGTCCTCGGTCGGGATCGTCGGGTCACGCACGTGAGTGCGCTCCCCTCCTCTCCCTTCCCTGCGTCCCCCGATCTGCTTGATTTTCGGACTCTCAGATGAGCCGCGCCTTTTTTTTCTACGACCTCGGTTCGCCCTACGCGTACCTCTCCGCGGAGCGGATCAGCGGGCTCTTCACCGAAGCCGAGCTGGAGCAGCCGGAGTGGAAGCCGATCCTGCTCGGCGGGCTCTTCCAGCGCTTCGGGCGCGACTCCTGGGCCAAGGGCCCCGGGCGGGTGGAGGGGATCGCCGAGGTCGAGCGCCGCGCCTCCGCCTACGCGCTGCCGCCGATCGTCTGGCCCGACCCCTGGCCCGGCAACACGCTGGCGGCGATGCGGGTGGCGACCTTCGCCAAGCAGACCGGGCGCACCGTCTCCTTCAGCCTCGCCGCCTTCCGCCAGGCGTTCGCCGCCGGCCGCGACCTCACCGACCCCGACAACGTGATGATCGCCGGCGCCGCCTGCGAGCTGCATCCGCGGGCGCTGCTGAAAGCGGTGCAAACCGAGATCGTCAAGAGCGCCCTGCGCGAGGCGACCGAGGAGGCCGGGGACCTGGGCGTGGAAGGGGTCCCCGCCGTCGTCGTCGGCGGCGAGGTCTTCTGGGGCGACGACCGGCTCGAGGAAGCGGTCGAAGCGGCGGCCTCATCTGGGTAAGGTGAACCCGATGGCCGATCTGCCCGATGCCTCGACCTGTTACGAGCTGCTGGCGCGGATGGCCCTGATCCGGCGCTTCGAGGAGGAGGCCGGGCGCCAGTACCAGCGGGCCAAAGCCGGCGGCTTCCTGCACCTGGCGATCGGCGAGGAGGCGACGATCGTCGGCACCACCTCGGTGATGCGCCCCGAAGACTTCCTGATCGGCACCTACCGCACCCACGGCCACGCGATCGCCCGCGGCACCGACCCCAAGCGGGTGATGGCGGAGCTGTTCGGCCGGGTCGACGGGACCAGCGGCGGCCGCGGCGGCTCGATGCACATCTTCGACGGCGAGAAACGGTTCATGGGCGGCTACGGAATCGTCGGCGGCAACCTGCCGATCGCGGCCGGGCTCGGGCTCGCCTCCCAGTACAAGGGAGAAGACGCCGTCACCGTCTGCATGTTCGGCGACGGCGCCTCCAACACCGGCAACTTCGGTGAGACGATGAACCTGGCGGCGCTGTGGAAGCTGCCCGTCCTCTTCCTGGTCGAGAACAACCTCTACGGGATGGGGACCGCGGTCGAGCGCCACTCGGCCCAGACCGACCTCTCCCAGAAGGCGGAGGGTTACGGGATCCCCGGCCGGCGGGTCGACGGGATGGACGTGATCGCGGTGCGCGAGGGCGTCGCCGAGGGGCTGCGGCAGGCGCGCGAGGAGGCGCGGCCGACCCTGCTGGAGGCGTTCACGTATCGCTACCGGGGCCACTCCGCCGCCGACCCCGAGGTCTACCGCCCGCGCGAGGAGGTCGACGAGTGGCGCCAGAAGGACCCGATCGAGACCTTCGCCAAGCGCTGCGTCGAGGCCGGGGTGCTGGGCGAGCGCGAGGTGCGGCAGGCGCGCGAGGCGGCCGACGAGGCGGTTGAGGCGGCGGTTGAGTTCGCCGACGACTCGCCGGAGCCGGCGCTCGACACGATGTACGAAAGCCTCTACGCGCGGACCGAGCCGGGCGGCTGGTACGCGGTCGACGAGCGCAGCCCAGAGCCGCACCGCGGCGAGCACGAGGAGAAAATGCCGGCGCGGGCGCGCGAGCTGGCCGAGGCCGGCGCCGCCTACGCCGAGGTCGAGGCCGACGACGAGGCGCGGCCGAACCCGGCGATCCAGGGCGATGCCCAGGAGGGCAGTGCCCACCGGGCGGGCGCCAGCGGCGAGCCGGTCAACGCCGACGGCGGCGGCGAGCGGCCGCCGGACGAGGTCGCCGAGGCAGAGGACGCGACCTGATGGCCGAGCTGCGGATGCGCGAGGCGCTGCGGGACGCGATGGCGGAGGAGATGCGCCGCGACGAGTCGGTCTTCGTGATGGGCGAGGACGTCGGCGTCTTCCAAGGGGCCTTCAAGGTGACCGAGGGACTGCTCGACGAGTTCGGCGAGCGCCGCGTCCGCGACACGCCGATCTCCGAGAACACGATCGTCGGCGCCGGGGTCGGGGCGGCGATGAACGGGCTGCGGCCGATCGTCGAGCTGATGACGGTCAACTTCTCGCTGCTGGCGCTGGACCAGATCGTCAACCACGCCGCCGCGATCCCCTACATGTTCAACGGCCAGGCGCAGGTGCCGATGGTGATCCGGATGCCGGGCGGCGGCGGCCACCAGCTCGGCCCGACCCACTCGCACAGCTTCGAGGCGCTCTACCTGCAGGTGCCGGGACTCTTGGTCGCCTGCCCCTCGACCCCGGCCGACGGCAAGGCGCTGCTGAAGGCGGCGATCCGCGACGACAACCCGGTCGTCTTCATCGAGCACGAGAGCCTCTACGGGGTCAAGG
>JBFXEM010000459.1:0-2643 GCA_050180135.1 Solirubrobacterales bacterium
CTCTCGTTGATGCTGCTCGACGCCTCCTTCGCACTCGCCTGGTGCTCGCGCTACGAGCCCGGTGAGCGACGCAAATCGACCGACTTCTGGGGCGTCTGGGCGGTGCGGGCGCTGATTCCGCTCGGCCAGCTGACGATCCTGGCGGGGACGATCGCCACGGCCTCCGGACCCCATCCCGGCGACCACGAGGGCGAACTCGTCCACCGCTTCGACTTCTACGGCGGCGAAACCCTGGAATGGGTCGTCCAGCGCCACGCTGTGCTGGCCACGCTCTACGGCCTGGCGGCGATCGGCGTCTGGTTCCTCCTGCGCCGCTCTGGCGGCGACAGGAGGGCGCTGAAGCCCCTGACCGTCGTGATTGGTCTCCTCGCCCTGCAGGGCCTCATAGGAGGCGTCCAGTGGGCTCTGGAGCTGCCCGGAGCCCTGGTCTGGGTACACGTCGCCGTGGCGACCGGGAACTGGCTGGCGATGCTCTGGACGGTGGCCGCCGCGGGCCAGCTCGAGCCGCGCGAGAAGCCGGCCGCGGTCGAGCCGGCTCGAACCGCCGGCGCCACCTCCGGCGCGAGCTAGGAGACGGCCGGGGCCGTGCTCCCGTTCTGGCTCTCGATCGGGGTCCTCAGCCTCGTCGAGGCCGCGATGGTCGCGCTGCCCCGGGCGGCGATCGCGACGCCGCTGCTCTCGCGCCTGCGCAGCCGCTGGTGGGCGCTCGCCCTGCCGCTGCCGATCGCGGTCGTGGTCGCCGCGATCGCGCTCGACGAAGCCAGCGCCGACTTCCTCACCTACCTCGCCCTGTTCGCGGTGCCGCCGCTCGCCGCCCTGGCCCTGGGGGCGATCGTGCGCGGCGCGCGGCCGCCGCTGGCGCTCCTCGCCGTACCGCTCTTCGCGATCGCCTGGGCCTGGAAGGGAGAGCTCGGCGGCCACACCGCGGCGCTCGTCCTCTCGGCCCTGGCCTGCACCAGCCTCGGCTGGCTGCTGGTCTGCGTCGTTCCCGGCCGCTGGGTGAAGCTCGGCATCTACGCGATGGCGGCGATCGACGCCTACCTGGTCCTCTCGAACCTCCTCCAGGAGCCGAACGCCACCCTCAACGCGGCCGCCCCCGCGGCCGGCCTGCCGAAGCTGCAGCTGGCCCACTTCGGCAGCGCCCTGATGGGCTTCGGCGACCTCTTCGTGGCCGCCACCCTCGGCGCCCTCCTCGCCTACGACCGCCGCCTGCAGCTGACCGGTGCCCTGCTCGCCGCGATCATCGGCGTCGCCTTCGACTTCCTCTTCTTCGCCCTCGACACGCTCCCCGCCACCGTCCCCATCGCCCTGACCCTGGCCGCCCTGGAGCTGAGCGGGCGGAGTCGGCTCAGGTCTGCACGGCGATGAAGCCGATGGTCGCGACGAAGAACGTGACCTGAAGGCCTACCAGCCAGGCAAACCCCTGCCACATGGTCTTCTGCAGACCGTCGATGCGTGCGTCGAGATGGGCGAACCGCTGGTCGATCCTGGCGAACCCGTCATCGACCTTTTTGTTCAGGTCGTCGAGCCGCTCGTCAGTCCACTTGTCTCTCATCCCGGTAGCCATGTAAGCAGGCTAACCGGAAACATGCAATGTGTTGTCTGCACATCGCAAGTTCTCAGAGTCAAGCTTCGCGCCGCTTACGCGCGGCCCAGCGATACCCGTAAACGCAGCCGGCGATCGCCAGCACAAGGAACCACAGGGCTCCCACCAGCTGGTTGGTGAGCAGCGTCAGCACGATCACCGTGGCCGCCGCGACCCCGATGATCAGGACCCATTTGAAAACCGCTGCCTCGTTGAACTTCATTCCGCCTCGCCCATCAAATGCAGTCTGAAGCAAGCACGGGCGCGAAAACCAAGCCTGGCAAGGACGCAGGGAGAGAGGTGAGGGGAGCGCACTTCAGTGCGTGACCCGATCCGAACGACCGAGGACACCGCCAGGCGCCGGTTTGCAGCGTCCGCCTAAAGGATGTACACGGTCACGTAGACGATGATCCACATCACGTCCACGAAATGCCAGTAGATCCCTGGGACCTCTACGCCCAGGTGGTCCTCGGCTTTCGGGCCGAAGTGGCCGCGGAAGGCGCGGATCGAGGCGAAGCTGAGCAATAGGAGGCCGACGAAGACGTGGGCACCGTGCAGGCCGGTGAGGCTGTAGAAGATCGAGCCGAAGGCGAGGTCGCGGGCGCTGAAGCCGATGTGGGCGTACTCGTTCATCTGGATGAAGAGGAACGTGGCGCCGAGGATCCAGGTCAGGACGAGGCCGATTTTCAGGCCGGTGTGGTTGCCGCGGCGGATCGACTCGAGCGCGTAGTGGATCGTGAACGATGAGGAGACGAGGATCGCGGTGTTGATCCCGGCGACGCCGACCGGCAGTTCGTACGGTTCCGGCGGCCAGCTCGGTGGATCGACGACGACCCGCAGGAAGAAGTAAGCGGCGAAGAACGAGCCGAAGACCATCACCTCGGAGATGATGAAAAGCAGGATCCCGAGGACCTGTTTGTCGATCCGCGAGCTCTGGTTGGCCTCGGGCGGACCGTGGTGGTGCTCGGCGTGGCCGTGACCGACGGCGACGGTTGCGCTCTCCATCAGGCCGCTCCTCCCTCGACGGCGGCGCCGCTCTCGGCGACCGCGGCGGCGAC
>JBFXEM010000460.1:0-2639 GCA_050180135.1 Solirubrobacterales bacterium
CGTGTAGAGGGAGTCGGCTGCGTGTGCGAGGGCGTTCATCGCGCTCGCCCGCAGCTGCGCTGCGGGCTGGCCGGTCATCGCATCCGGGTCGGCGATGACCAGGCGCGGGCGCACCCTCTCCCCCGCCCGGTCCTCGGCGCCGGTCGGGAGCCGGTGGATCGCGGTCATCTCCGCCCCCGACAGGGTCGTCGGGATCGCCGCCACCTCGGCTCCCGTGACCGCGGCCACCGCCTTGGCGGTGTCGATCACCCGCCCGCCCCCGAGTGCCACCAAGGCAGGTGATCGCCATTTCGCACCCTCTGGGGGCGAGATGGCCATCACCCGGTCGAGCAGGGTGGCGGCGAGGTCGGGGACCTGGCCGGAGCCGACCTCGTGAACGCGGGTCGCGGCGGCGACCAGGGATGCGGCGCCGGCCGCAAGGGCCCGGGGCGTGCTCAGCAGCTCGAACTCGGCGAAGCCGTGCTCGGCCAGCGTCGCCGCCGCAGCGTCCACCCCACCACCGCCAAAGACGACGGTGCGCCCGGCGTCGCGCCAGACGAAGTCGCGGCCCACTACTCCGTGCGCGGGTTCGTGACCGGACGCAGGTTGGGCTCGACCTCGTCGCGCAGATGCTCGAAGTCGGGCGGCAGCGAGAGCTTCTCGCCGAGATGCTCGAGCGGCTCGTCGACCGTGAAGCCGGGGCCTTTGGTGGCGATCTCGAAGAGCACGCCGGATGGCTCGCGGAAGTAGATCGACTTGAAGTAGAAGCGATCGATCTCCGGGGTCGGCTGGGCGCCGCCGGCGATTGCCTTCTCCCGCCACTGCATGTGCTCCGCCGGCTCCGAGGCCCAGGCGACGTGGTGGACACTGCCGGCTCCCTGCAGGCCGCGCTCGGGCGGCGGCGGGTCGTACATGTACAGGCCGCCGCGACTATCGCCGCGAGCCTCCCAGGTGCCGCCCTCGACCCGCTCGAACTCGAGCGCCTCGAGCAGCCCGCTGCTTGCCTCCGGGGCGGCGCTGTAAGCGCGTACCGCGTGGAACCCCTGCAGCGCCAGCTCGGCCGGTATCTCCGGGTGCTCGGCGACCAGTGGCGGATCCTCGACGCTGACCACGGTCAGCTCGTGTTCGAGGCCCTCGGGGTCGGCGAAGTGGAGGCTGTCCCCCTCCCTCCGCGTCTCAACGCCCTTGGCGCCCAAGCGGCCGGTCCAGAAGTCGAGCGACTCGGCGGAGGCGACCCGCCAGACCACCCGGTGGACCATCCCGGCCCCGGGCCGTCCCGGCGCCGCACCGGGGTACTCGAAGAAGGTCAGGTCCGAGCCCGGGTCGCCGCCCTCGTCGGCGAAGAAGAGGTGGTAGACGGTCGGGTTGTCCTGGTTGACCGTTTTCTTGACCAGCCGCAACCCCAGCACGCCGGCGTAGAAATCGACGTTGCGCTGGGCGTTCTCGGTGATCGCCGTTATGTGGTGGATGCCGTCTAGCTTCATTGGCCACGTATACCATCCCCGCCAATGAGCCGCGCGCGTAGAAGGACGGTCAAAGGGCTCATCGTCTTCGGCTCCTTCCTCGCCTTCCTCAGCGTCTTCTCGATCTGGATCGAGCGGCAGGCGCTCAACACCGACGACTGGGTCCACACCAGCGGTCGCCTGCTGCAAAACGAAAAGGTCCGCACCGCCGTCGGCGACTACCTGGTCGATCAGCTCTACGAAAACGTCAACGTCGAAAAGGAAGTCGAAGACAAACTCCCCAACGACTTCAAGGACCTCGCCGGCCCCGCCGCCGGCGGCCTGCGCCAGATCGCCGGCGACGGGGCCGAAAAAGTGCTGGAAACCTCGACCGCGCAGTCACTCTGGGAAGACGCCAACCGGACTGCCCACGAACAGCTGCTGGCGGTCCTCGAAGACAAGAAAGAAGCGGTCTCGACCGAAGGCGGTGACGTCAGCCTCAATCTCGGCAGCCTGGTGACCAACCTCGCCAGTCAGATCGGCATCGGCGCCACCCTGGCCGAAAAGCTGCCGCCGGACGCCGGTCAGATCAAGATCCTCCACTCCAGCGAGCTGAAGACGGCACAGAACATCGCGGTCGCGATCAAGGGCCTGGCGCTGGTCCTCTCGATCCTCACCTTTGCCGTCTTCGCGCTGGCGATCTACCTCTACAAGGACAGCCGCTGGGTCGCCATCCTCTTCTCCGGCCTCGGCCTGGTCGCGGCCGGCTTCGCGGTCATAGTCGCGCGTCAGATCGCCGGCGGCATCGTCGTCGACCAGCTCGTCGTCGACGAGAGCGTCAAGCCGGCGGCGGAAGCAACCTGGTCGATCGCCACCTCGCTGATGACCAGCATCGCGACCACCGTGATCGTGGTCGGCGTCCTCTTCCTGCTCGCCGGCTGGCTCGGCTCGCCGACCGGCTCGGCCCGCGCCTGCCGCAAGGTGTTCGCGCCGGCACTGCGTGACTACGCGCCCTACGTCTACACCGGCCTGGCCCTGATCGTCTGCTTCTACTTCCTCTCCTCCTCGATCCAGAGCCTGCGCTCCTTCCTCACGACCCTGATCGTCGCGGCGATGGCGGCCTTCGGGATCCACGAGCTGCGCAAACAGACCGCGGCGGAGTTCCCCGACGCCAAGTTCAGCGACACCTTCGGCGCCTCCCGGGACAAAGTCGTCAGC
>JBFXEM010000461.1:0-2633 GCA_050180135.1 Solirubrobacterales bacterium
CCCACGCCTGGTGCAGCACTTCGGCGACCCACTGGTCGAGGATCTTCTCCGGGAGCCCGCCCGGGTCGGGCGGGTTGGAGTCCCAGGAGAACTCGGTGATCCAGAGCGGGGTCCGCTTGAACGTGCCCTTGATTCGGCCCGCCTTGTCGGCCGCCTTGAGCAGGGTCTGCAGCTTCGCGAGGTCACCGCTTTGGACGTCGTTGGGCCGGCCTTCGTGGGTCGGGCCGCCGCTCGAGTAGGGGTGGATGTCGGCGATGTCGAAGTGCACTCCGCCCGGGCACTTCCCCTTGATCGGCTTCGGCTTCTTCGTGCCCTTCATGCAGAGCAGTTCGCGGACGAACCGCATCGGGCCGATGTTGTAGCCCGGCAGTTCGGTCGGCCCGAGCCCCCCGAGCACGACCAGGTTCGCCTGGTTGACCCCCTTGACCGCGGCGGTGAAGCTGTTGATCAGGGATCGGTACAGGCCCGGAGAGAGCGCCTGGCCGGCGGTGTTGAATTGGGGGAAGAAGAAGAGGGTGAGGTTGGGCTCGTTCAGCCCCTGCCAGTACTGGACCCGCGGCAGGTCGCCGAAGCCGCCGCTGTAGCGGCGGGCGGCGGCGGTGGCGAAGGCGGCGAGGTCCTCCGGGGAGGGGTCGCACATTTCGCTCGCCTGCAGGCCGGGCGGTGAGGCGCAGCGCTGCGCCCACTTCGGCGCCCCCTCTACCAGCAACAGCGGCTGCAGGCCGGCGCGGGTCGCTTCGCGGACTCCCTTGTCGATGTAGTCCCAGTCGTAGTTCGGGTCGGCCGGGTTCTCGGGCTGCCAGGAGGCCGGACGGGCGGCCGGCGCCACGACTGGCCAGTCGAGCTGGAGCCGGACGAAGCTGGCGCCGGCGCTGCGGGTGCGTTCGAACGAGAGCGGGCTGTAGTCACCGATGCCGGAGATGCCGGTGTCGAAGGGCCGCGCCTCGGCCGGGCGCGCGACGGCAAGGGCCAGCGCCGCGATCGCGAGCAGGCAGGAGATCCAGGCGAGCGGGCGGGCAGGGGCGCCGCGCCGCGGCATCGGAGAAAGGGAGCTCATCTGCGAGCGGTCAGGCCGTCGGCCCGGGATGGTGATGACGGAGGCGCAGCCGGTAGACGATCGTCCCGGCCAGGGTCGCGAGGATCGCCAGGGGCAGCCAGAGGCCGATGTTGCCACCGGCGGCGGTGCCGGTGGCCTCTCCGAGCACCGAACCGAGTCCGCTCGACCCTGACGGCTGGCTCACCTGGGTGCCGCCGGGGCCGGACCCACCCTGCCCGCCGCCGGCGTTGCCGCCGCCGTTGCCTCCCGATTCCTGCTTGTCCCTGCCGCCGCCCGCTTTGGTCGCCTTGCCGGCCGGCTCCGGGGCGTATAGGTCCGCCGGAGGCGCGGTCTCGGCGGCGACTTCGGCCGCTTCTTTGCCGGCCTGCCCCTTCTGTTCCAGCTGCTTCGCGTTGCCGGCGCCGAGGGTCTTGGCGGGGGTCGCTTCTTTCTTCTCGTCGCCACCGGTTTCGCCACCGGCGCCGGGGAAGGATTCCGTGTATTGGTTGACCGCCGAGTTGCCAGGCGGGATGTAGTAGTCGGCAATCGCTCCCGCGGGCAGCAGCACGAGCCCGAGCAGGGCAGCGGCGGTGATGGCGGTTGCGATCGTCTTTCTCGGCATCGTCGACTCGGCGGGTGGGACTCGTCCGGCGGGCACTCGTAGCATAGAACCGGATGGAGACCGGTTCGATGCGGGCGCGGCCCTGGAATGAGGAATTGTGGGCGCGCCTGGACTGGGGCGCGATTGGAACCTGGCTGCTCTGCTTCGGGCTCGTCGTCTTCCTCGGCTTCGAAGGTGGCGGCTATGACCCGCTCGTCCACGACCAGGTTGGGATCGCCGTCTGGTGGCTGGTCCTGGCCTCGGTGCTGGCGGGAGCGCTGCCGCGGCGCCGGCTCGGCCGGCCGGCGCTGGCGGCGCTGATCCTGCTCGGTGCCTTCGTCGTCTGGGTCATCCTCAGCCTGGCCTGGACCGACACCGCCGACCGCACCTTCCTCGAACTCTCGCGCGCCCTCACCTATCTCGGGGTCTTCGTGGTCGCGCTGGCGACCCGGGACTCGAGCGAAACCTCGCGCCTGCTTGGAGCCGTCACCGCCGGGATCGTGCTCGTCGTCGGCGTCGCCCTGCTCTCGCGGCTGCACCCGGACCTGATCGAGAGCGCCCAGCAGACCGGCCGCCTGCTCGGCCCGACCGAACGCCTCTCCTACCCGCTCAACTACTGGAACGGTCTCGCCTGCATCGCCGCGATCGGGGTGCCGCTGCTGCTCGGGTTCGCGACCGGGGCGAAGACGATCCTGGTGCGGGCGCTGTGCGCCGCGGCGATTCCCGCCTTCGCCCTCGCCCTCTACTTCACGATCTCCCGCGGTGGCATCGCTGCCGCAGCGATCGCCGTGGTCGTGTTCCTGGCGATCGCCGCCGACCGCCTGCCGAAGCTGGTGACGACGGCCGTCGTGCTCGCCGGTGGCGCCGTTCTCGTGCTCGCGGGACACGCCCGAAAGGAGCTCCGCGACGGGCTCGAAAACAAGCTGGCCCACAGCCAGGGCGACGAGATGCTGCTCTACGAGATCGTCGTCGGCGTGGTCGTCGGGGCGCTCGTCG
>JBFXEM010000462.1:0-2630 GCA_050180135.1 Solirubrobacterales bacterium
CTGCGAGGGGGGGCGCGCCTACTCGCTGGCCCGGCGGATCAGCGCCCAGCGCATCTTCGAAAAGCGCTACGGAGTGAGCTACGACTGGTTCGTCGCCTGCGAGCACATCAATCTGCCGGCCGAAATAATCGAGGAGTGCGAGAAGGAGTTCTCCCTCGTTGCCCGCACCTACTTCCCGTTCCGCTTTCCGAGCGTCACCGCGAACCTGGTGATCGCCCTCGAGTATCGCCCGCGATCGTCCTGAGGCGCCACTGAGATGGCCGCCACCCTGATCAGCGCCGTGATTACCTGCGTCGTCTCGCTCTTCGTGGGGCAGGCGGCGCTTCGCCTCGCCGGCGCCCGGGAGTGGAACTGGCTCGCGCCCACGGTCGGCCTCTCGGTCGTGATGCTGATCGCGACGCCGATGAACGACGTTCCCGGCCGCGCCCTCACCGGGGCCGTGGTGGTCGGGATCGTCAGCGTGGCCGCGATCGTCTGGTGCGGGCTATCGCGCCCGCACCGGCCGCCGCTTGCCGGGATCGTCGCGGCGCTTCCGATGGCGGCGATGGTGCTCATTCCCTTCCTCGCCGTTGGCGGGGCGGGAATCCTCGGGGTCTCGATGGACAACGACATGGGCGCGCACATGTTCTTTTCCGAGACCTATCTCTCGGCGGCCGCCCAGAACATCGATCCGGCACTGGTCGACTTCTACCCGCTCGGCCCGCACGGCATGGTGGCGCTGATCTCCGAGGGCTTCGGCATTCGCGTCGACCACGCATTCACCGGCTGGTCGATGGCGCTGCCGATCATCAACGGCTGGACTGCGCTGGCGCTGCTGCGCCGCGGCGGCTGGCTCAAGCAAGCGGTCGTGGCCACCTTGGTGGGCCTGCCGTTCCTGATTACCGCCTACTACGCGGAGGGCTCGTTCAAGGAGGTCGTGCAGGCGGGCCTGGTGCTGGCGGTCGTCGTCGTCTTCTCCGGTCGCGGCCCGGCCCTCGGCCGCGGCCGCTGGGTGCCGCTGGCGCTGCTGGTCGGCGGCACCGTCTCGGTCTACTCGATCACCGGCGTCGTCTGGGCGGTCGCTTTTGCCGCCATCTGGCTGGTCGGCACCGCGGTCACCCGGGTCCTTCGCAGCGGCAGGGAGGGAATCTGGGGGGAAGTGAAGGCGGGGCTGCCGGCAGTCGGGATCGGCGCGGCGGTGCTGATCGCTTCGCTGCTGCCGCAGGCGGTGCGCATCGGCCGCTTCATCGCCGAAAACAGTGGCGCCAACGGGATCATCGTTCCGAAGGACAACCTCGGCAACCACATCGCGCCGTTGCCGATCTGGGAGGGCTTCGGGGTCTGGAACAGCCCCGACTTCCGGCTGCCGTCCGAACCCGCCTTCACGGGCGGGATGTGGACCGCGTTCGTCGTCGTTCTGGTCCTCTTCGGCTCCTGGTGGCTGTTGCGTCGCGGCCGCTGGATGCTGCCGCTGGCGGCGCTCGGCTCGCTGGCGATCTGGCACGCTTCGAAGGACTCGCAGTCGCCCTACGTCGTCGCCAAGGCGTTGGTGATCGTCTCACCGATCCTGATGGCGATCGCGGTGCTGCCGCTGGTCGAACAGGCGCCCGACCGCTTTCCCCGCAAGCTCGCGGCCTGGTTCCGCGACGTTCCGGGGCAGCCGCTGGCCTGGGGGGTCGCCGTGGCGCTGGTTGCGGTGCTCGGGTACAAGGTCGTGCACTCCGACGTCGAAGCGCTGCGGACCACGCCGGTCGGGACGACCGCCCACGTCGACGAGCTGCGCGAGCTGCGGCCGCTGCTCGACGACGAATCCACCCTCTACCTCGGCAACGACGAGTTCGTGCGCTGGGCCCTGGCGGGGGTGCCGGTGGATTCCGCCGTCTTCGGCGCCGAGAGCAACGTGCCGCTGCGGCCGGGCAAGGCCTGGACGAACGGCGAAGCGCTCGACTTCGATCTCGTCGACGCGAAAGCGCTGAACGAACATCGCTACGTGATCACCACCAACGACGCCGCCGCCAGCGAGCCGCCGCCGCAGATGCGGCCGATGAAGACGACGCCGAACTTCACCCTCTGGCGCCGTGAAGGGAAGGTCCAGCAGCGGTCGATCCTGCCCGAGGGAGGCATGGGCGGCGCCGTGCTCGACTGCGACACGGCGCGGGGCCAGGCGGTTCTGGCCGGCGGCGGTGTCGCGGCGGTGCGCCCGCGGCCGGTCGAAGCCGAAGGGGGGCAGCTGCCGCCGAACTGGATGCAGTCCCTGGAGTTGCCGCTCGCGCCGGGGCGCTGGGAGCTCTCCTCCTCTTACCTCAGCCGGCTGCCGGTCGACGTGACCGCGCCGGGACTGAGCACGACCCTGCCCGCCAATCTCGACCGTCCCGGTCCGCGCTGGCCGGTTGGCCGGATCGTCGTCCGCGGGGAGCGGCCCACCGTGGTCACCTTCACGGTCGGGGACACCCTGTTCGCGCCGCACATCCCGGTCACCAGCCTGGGCACGCTGGTCGCGACCCGGATCGCGCCGGAGCGAATCGTCCCGGTCGCCCAGGCATGTGGGCAATACGTTGACTGGTACCGCTCCGGGCCGGCCTGACCGTCGATCCCGATAGGCTGGTTGGAATGTCGCGACGCGCGCTGATTACCGGAATCACCGGCCAGGA
>JBFXEM010000463.1:0-2622 GCA_050180135.1 Solirubrobacterales bacterium
GGACCGGCGCAGCTCGGCGTGGCGGCGGGAGACGTTGGGGTCGGGCAGCACGCACTCGACCGACTTCGAGCGACCGATCGTCGCCCGCGGCCCGTCGAGCACGTAGCGGCGGTCGTCCATCGAGACGACGGCGCGCGTCGAGACCAGCGCCCCGACCGCCTCCTCGGGCCGTTTCGGGCGGCTGCGGTCGCGCTCGCGGACCGCCGAATAGACCATCGTGTGTCCCTCTTCCCCCTGGCGCGGTTGCTCGCCCTCGTGCGCCGGCGGCTTCACCAGGCGCGCCTGGATCCCAAACTCGCCGAGCCGCAGGCGCTCGTCGGTGGCGAACTCGACCGCGGGCCGGGTCAACAGGTCGTAGCCGCGCCGGCGCGCGTGCTCCAGCAGGTAGCCGGAGAGCTCCTGCTCCAGCGAGCGCTCGTAGCCCTCCAGTTTGGAGCGGTCCTGCTTGCCGAGGTAGATCGTGTACTCGTTGGGGACGTAGACGCGCTGCACCGAGGCAGTCTTGTGGGCGTCCATTTCCTTCGCCAGTTTGCGGGCGAGTTCGACCGGCTGCACCTCCGAGCTGAAGGTGCGGCTGAAGACGCCCTCGACGAGGCCTTCTATCCCTGACTCGAGTTTGCGGAAGATGCCGATTGGTCGCTCCTGGCGGGGTCGGTGGATCAGGTCCCCTGCCCGGGGATCCCCGGGTCGAAACTCTAGGGCAGCAGCGCCCCGTGGCCGGCGATCAGGAAGCCCGCCGCGCTGGCGGCGACGGCGATCGCGGCGAGGCGGCGCAGGACGTGGGGGGTGCGGTCGGGAGCGTGATCGGCAAGCAGATCCAGCGCCTCCTCGATCGTCGTCCCCAGCTGCTCCAGCGAGGGGCGGTGGTTGGGGCGACGGGCGAGACAGGCGTCGATCTCTTCGCAGAGCTCGCGCGGCAGGTCGGGACGGAGGCGGCGCAGGGAACGATGGCGGCCGCCAATCGAGCGCGCCGTGGCGGCGGCGTTGGCGCGCCGGTGCGGATTCTCGCCGCTCCAGCACTCATAGAGCGTCAGGGCGAGCGAGTAGACGTCGGCCTCGGGGCCGGCGGGGCGGCCCTCGGCCTGCTCGGGTGACATGTAGGCGAGGGTGCCGACGACGTCGCCGGTCGCGGTCAGGCCGGCTTCGTCGGCCAGCCGGGCGATCCCGAAGTCCATCAGCTTGGCGCGCGGCTCGGCGTCGGTCACCTGCACGTTCTGGGGCTTGATGTCGCGGTGCACGACGCCGCGCGAGTGGGCGTGGTCGAGCGCCTCGCAAAGGTCGGCGCCGATCTCGCCGATCTCGCGGTCGGAGAGCTCGCCGGCGGCGGCGAGGCGGGCCAGGGTCGAGCCCTCGACCAGCTCGGTGACCAGCAGCGCGTTGCCGTCCTCCTCGCCAAGCTCGTAGAGGGTGACGATGCCGGGGTGGTTGAGGCGGGCGGCGGCCTGGGCCTCGCGCAGCACGCGGCGGCCGGCCTCCCCCTGCTGCTCGATCGCCTTGACCGCGACCGGGCGCTCGAGGCGGCCGTCCCAGGCCTCGTAGACGACGCCGAAGCCGCCGCTGCCGATGCGGCGCTCGATCAGGAAGCGGTTGAGGACCAGTGAGCCGACCAAAGCACCTGGAGAGTTCGTCGGCGCGGCCCTTTCTCCTGCGCCTGGAGGCGGCCTGGCAAGCTGGGAAAAAGTCACCGTTTGCGGCAGCAAATGGCGGCCTGCGTCCGCAAGGCTTCATACTCTCCGCCCAGCCACCAAGCCTGGAGAGCGCTCTTTTGGAGGATTCAGCAGCACGGGGGCCGCGTCGGCGCGAGCGGTCCAAACGACGACCGGAACGGCAGCAGATCATGCTCCGCCGCGGACTCGCGCTGGGCGGCGGCCTGATCGTGCTGATCCTGATCGTGCTCGGGATCAAGGGCTGCCTCGACGCGCGCGCGGACCGCGAGCTCTCCGATTACGCCAGCAACGTCACCGAGATCGTCAAAGAGACGCAGCAGACGAGCAAAAACCTCTTCAGCAAGCTGGAAGACCCGGGCAGCCTCTCGGTCACCGACTTCGTCCAGCAGGTCGAGGCCGACGCCAGCGCGATGGAGAGCTACCAGCAGCGGATCGACGGGCTCGGCGCCCCCGGCGACATGGGCAACGCCCAGGACACGCTGGAGCTGGTCTACGAGCTGCGAGCCAACGCGATGAACGAAATCGCCGCCAAAATGAGCACCGCTCTGGGCGAGGCGGGGTCGGCCAAAGCGACCGCCGGAATCGCCAACCAGATGCAGAAGCTGCTGGCCTCCGACGTGCTCTACGAAACGATCGTGCGGCCCGAAATCGACGGCGTCCTGGCCGACAACGGGATCGACGGCGAGGACGTGCCGAAGAGCTCCGTCCTCCCGGACGACAAATGGCTCGACGACGGCGAAGTCGCCGCGGCGCTCGGCGTGACCGGCGGTGAAGAAGCCGAAACGCCCGGCGTGCACGGGACCGAACTGACCGGGGTCAGCGTCAACGGCACCGAACTCTCGCCCGAAGCCCCGGTCGCGGTCAGCGGCGAAGGCACCGTCGAAGTCGAAGCCAGGGTTCAGAACCAGGGCGAATCGGCGGAGAACGGCGTCACCGTCTCGGTCACCTATGGCGG
>JBFXEM010000464.1:0-2618 GCA_050180135.1 Solirubrobacterales bacterium
CGCCTACATCTCCTCCGAGCCCGGCCCGGGCGGCGGACCGCTGCACGAGTGGATCGACGTGCGCGAGGTGATGGCCGGGAAATCGTCGTCGGAGGACTGAGCGGCCGTGCCCGGCGAGCCGGTGGCGGCGTGGCACGAGGGCGAGCTGCGCGCTCTCGTCCCGCAGGTGCTGGCGGGGCTGGTGCGGCGGGGCGAGCGCTTCGACGCCGCCGAGGACGCGCTGCAGGAGGCGCTGCTGGAGGCGCTGCGCGTCTGGCCCGAGCAGCCGCCGCGCGAGCCGCGCGCCTGGCTGACGACGGTCGCGACCCGGCGCCTGGTCGACGCCCGTCGCAGCGAGGTCGCCCGCCAGCGCCGCGAAGCGGAGGCGGAGGCCGAGCCGCGGCCCGAGGCCGCCCCGGAGGAGGTTGGCGACGACACGCTCTTCCTGCTCTTCCGCTGCTGCCACCCGGCGCTGGCCCCGGCCTCGCAGGTGGCGCTGACGCTGCGCGCGGTCGGCGGCCTGACCACGCGCGAGATCGCCGACGCCTTCTACGTCCCGGAGGCGACGATGGCGCAGCGGATCAGCCGCGCCAAGCGGACGCTGCGGGGGCGGCGGCTGGACCGTCCCGGCGACCTCGCCGTCGTGCTGCGGGTGCTCTACCTCGTCTACACGACCGGCCACGGCGGCCGGGTCGACCTGGCGGCCGAGGCGATCCGGCTCGCCCGCCAGCTGACGCTGGCGACCGCGGAGCCGGAGGCGCGCGGCCTGCTCGCGCTGATGCTGCTCAACCACGCGCGGCTGCCGGCGCGGATCGACGCCGAGGGTCGCCTCGTCCCCCTCGACCAGCAGGACCGGGGGCTCTGGGACAGGCGCGAGATCGCCGAGGGCGTGGGCGTCCTGCGCTCAGCGCTGGCGCAGCAGACGCCGGCGCGGCCGCCGGGCCGCTACCAGCTCGAGGCCGCGATCGCCGCCCTGCACGACGACGCGGCGAGCGCCGAGGAGACCGACTGGCCGCAGATCCTCGCCTGGTATGACGACCTGGTCGGGCTCAGCGACGACGCGGTCCACGAGGACCCCGCCGCCGTCCTCGGCCGCGCCGTCGCGGTCGGCCACGTTCGTGGCGCGGCCGCCGGCCTGCGCGAGAGCGAGCGGCTGCGCGAGGTGCTCGGCGAGCGCCATCGCTGGCACGCCGTGCGCGGTCACCTGCACGAGCTCGGCGGCGAGCTCCCGGCCGCCGCGGAGGCCTACGCCGAGGCAGCCCGCCGCGCCACGAACGTCGCCGAGCGCGACCACCTGATCCGCCAGGCGGCGCGGGCGCGGCGCTGAGCGCCGCGCGTGACCTCGAGGACATATGCGACAGCGCCGCCTCCGTGAGAGGGTGATGCGAGTTCTCGTCCATCGGCTTCGATTCGGGAGATCCACGATGAAGTTCCTGCGCGGCAAGTTGACCTTCGCCAACGTGATCTCCGTGACGACGAAGCTGCACGCGACTCGACGGGAGTCGGGCAGCAGGGGGCTAATCGTCCAATCGATGGTCAATAGGTCGGTTGAACGGATCGGTAGGCTGTAGGCGTGGCATCTTCAATCAAGGTGGAGGACGGGGACCTCAGGCGCATCTCGACGGTCGACGCCCTGGTCGAGGCGATCGGGGGCCGGGTGCTGGACGGCTCTTTCGCGCCCGGCGAAGCGCTGCGGGAGCCAGATCTGTGCGGCCAATATGGAGTCAGCCGGCACTCCCTGCGCACGGCCCTCCAGGCCCTGGCGCACGAGGGGCTGGTGCGGCTGGTCGCCAATCGCGGCGCCTTCGTGCCGTCGTTCGACGCCGATGACATCTGCGATCTCTACGTCTCCCGCACGATCCTCGAATGCGGGGCGATTGAGCGCCTCGCGGAGGCCGACCCAGCGGCGCTGGAGCCGATCCGCGCCGGGCTCGAGGCGCTGGAGAAGATGCCCTCCAGTGCGACCTGGGGGGAAATGCGGGACGCAGACATGGCGTTCCATCGCGCGATCGTCGACTCGATCGGCTCTCCCCGGGTCTCGCGAGCGCACGAAGCAGTCATCTCAGAGGCGAGGCTGTGCCTGCGGCAGCTGCGAACGGAGTACGAGGACCATGCTCTGGTCGTCGCGCAGCACGAGGAGATCCTCCAAGCGCTGCTCGACCGCGATTCCGACCAGGCAAAACGACTCCTTCAGAGCCACCTCGACGAGGCCTGCACCACTCTGCTCGAGGCCCAGCGCGCCAGCCTGGCGCAGTAGCTTCAGCCGGCCATCTGCGCCTTCACACCCCGGACCCGGAGCACGAAGCGGTTGCGTCGTTCGGCCAGCTCCTCGTTGGAGAGCTCGCCCCACAGCTCGCCGACCCCCTCGACGGCGAGCTGGATGTCCTCCTCGCTGACCGGCTCCACCGCGGTCGACAGCTCACGCCAGACCGAGACCATGAACTCGCCGAACTTCTCGAGGTCGTCCCGTACGCCGTCGGCGTTGGTCGCCTCGACCGCGTAGGGCCCGATCAGCGCCCAGCGGAGGCCGAGGCCCTCGCTGACCGCGCGATCGATGTCGGCGACCGAAGCGACGCCGTCGCGGGCGAGGTGCACCGCCTCCCGGAAAAGCGCCATCTGCAGGCGGTTGAGCACGAACC
>JBFXEM010000465.1:0-2614 GCA_050180135.1 Solirubrobacterales bacterium
CGCTCGCTGATCCGCAGCCACCGGCTGGCGCTCGAACGGGCGACCCGCGACGGCCTAACCGACCTGCCCAACCACCGCGCCTTCCAGGACGACCTCGAGCTCTCCGTCTCCCTGGCCGAGCGCAATGGCGACCCGCTCGCCCTCGCCCTGCTCGACCTCGACGACTTCAAGCAGGTCAACGACCGCCACGGGCACCCCGAGGGCGACGCCCTGCTGCGCCGGGTGGCCGAGATCCTGCGCAACGGCCGCACCGCCGACCGCCCCTTCCGCATCGGCGGCGACGAGTTCGCCCTGCTGCTGCAGAAGACCGACGACGCGGGGGCTCGAACGCTGGTCGCACGCCTCTGTCGCACGCTGCAGGAAGCGGGAGTGCCGGTCAGCATCGGCGTCGCGACCATGCGCCCCGGCGAGGACGCCAAAGACCTCCGGGCCGAGGCCGACGCGGCCCTGTACGAGGCGAAGCGGCGCGGCGGCGGCAGCTCGGCGCTGTTCGGCGACATCCACGAACACGTCGAGATCACGACCGCGGCCAAGCGCGAGGCGGTCGTCCGCCTGGTCGACGAAGGGTGCCTGACGACGGTGTTCCAGCCGATCTGGTCGTTCGACTCCGACCGCTTGATCGGGCTCGAGGCGCTGAGTCGCCCCGACCCCGCCTACCTGCTCTCCGGCCCGAGCGAGGCCTTCGACGTCGCCGAGCAGATCGGCAGCGTGCACGAGCTCGACGAGCTCTGCGTGGCCGTGGCCCTGCGCTCGGCCGCCGCCGTCGTGCCCCCTGGGGCCTTGCTGTTTCTCAACATTGCCCCGAAGACCCTCGAGCTCGACGCCGGTTCGGTGGACTGGCTGACCCACGGCATCCGGGCGGCCGGGTTCGCCCCGGAGCGGATCGTGATCGAGGTGACCGAGCGGATCCACGCCCGCACCGCCGCGGTCATCGAGAGCCTGACCGCCCTGCGCGAGCGCGGCTTCCTGATCGCACTCGACGACGTTGGCACCGGCAACGCCGGACTGGAGATGCTGCGCCACATCGGCGCCGACTACGTAAAGCTCGACCGCAGCGTCGTGGCCGCCGCCCCCACCGAGCCAAACGCCCGCGCCGTGCTGATGGCGATGGCCACCTTCGCCCGTCAGACCGGCGCCTTCGTGATCGCCGAGGGCATCGAAGACGAGGAGACCCTGGCTTTCCTGCGCGGCCTCGAGGGCATCGAGTTCGAGCCGGGCACGATCATCCAGGGAGGCCAGGGATTTGGGCTCGGCCGCCCAAGCGCCGCCCCGGTCGGCGCTAACCGCCGGTTGGCTGCACGAAGTCTCGGGAGCGCGTGAGCAGGAAGCCCAGCGCGGCGCCGGCGAAAGAGACGATCGCGGCGATCAGGATGACCGAGTTGAGGCCGCTGACGAAGGCGACGTCGGCGGCGTGGACCAGCTTGTCGTGCGCAGCCGGCGGCAGCGGCAGTTCGGCGACGGCGCGCGAGCCGCCGGAGGCGACCACTTCGCCGAGCCCCGCCGGCGCGTGCGGGACCAGCTCGTGCAGCTCCGAGTCGATCCGGCCCTGGAAGACGGCTCCGAGCCCGGCGACGCCGGTGGCGATCCCGACCTGGCGGAAGGTCGTGTTGATCCCCGAGCCCATCCCCGATTTCTCCACGGGGACGACCGCGATCGCGGCCTGGCCGATGCCGGGGTTGGTGGTGCCGATGCCGATGCCGGCGACGATGAAGCCGGCCAGCAGGGTCGTCCAGCTCGAGTCCGGTGAGATCCCGTGCATCAGCAGCAGCCCGACTCCGACCAGGGTGAGGCCGACGCCGAGCAGGATCCGGATCGGCACCCGGTGGGAGACCGCGCCGGAGATTGGGGCGACGATGAAGCCGAGCATGCTCAGCGGCAGGAAGCGCAGGCCCGCCTCCAGCGGTGAGTAGTCGAGCACTCCCTGCATGTAGATCGTCAGGTAGAGGAACATCGCGAACATCCCGGCCGAGAGCGCGAAGGCGACGGCGGAGACGCCGTTGAAGGCGGGGCGCCGGAACAGCGTGAGGTCGAGCATCGGGTGGTCGCTGCGGAGCTGGATCGCGACGAAGAGCGCCAGCAGCAGAGCCGAGCCGACGAGGCAGGCGACGATCTGGGTGCTGCCCCAGCCCTCGGCGTTGCCGCGGATCAGCCCGAAAATCAGCAGGAACAGGGCACTGGAGAAGGTGATTAGGCCGGGCAGGTCGACCGGCTCGGGGTCCGGAGCCGAGACGTTGACGATCTTGCGCTCGGTCAGCACCATCGCGCCGATGCCGATCGGGACGTTGACGAAGAAGATCCACTCCCAGCCGAGGCCCTCGGTAACGATGCCGCCGATCAGCGGCCCGATCGCGACGGCGCCACCGACCACCGCGCCCCAGACTCCGAAGGCGGTTGCGCGGTCTTTGCCGTGGAACTCCTGGCCGATCAGCGCCAACGAGGTGGCGAACATCCCGGCGGCGCCGATCCCCTGCAGCCCGCGGGCGAGATTGAGCAGGGTCGGGTCCTCGGCGAGACCGCAAAGGAAGGAGGCGACGGTGAAGACCCCGAACCCGATCGTGAAGACGCGGCGGCGGCCGAGCCGGTCACCGAGAGAGCCGGCGGTCAGCAGGAAGGC
>JBFXEM010000466.1:0-2595 GCA_050180135.1 Solirubrobacterales bacterium
GACCGCGGTTTGCGGGAGATGGCGCGGGTGCTGAAGCCCGGCGGCCGCGCCGTGATCCTCGAGATCACGCAGCCGACCCGCCCACCGCTCTCGATCTTCTTCTCGCTCTGGTTCGACCGCATCGTGCCGCTGCTGGGCGCCTTCTCCAGCGACTCTGAGGCCTACTCCTACCTGCCGGAGTCGGTCCGCAGCTTTCCCTCGCCGCAGGGACTGGCGGAGAAGATGGACCGAGCAGGCTTCGAGCGGATCCGTTACACGGTGCTGGCCGGCGGCATCATCGCGATCCACTCCGGCTCGCGCCGACCCTAATGCCACGGCCCTCAGCCGTACCGCCGCCGGTGACGGCGGTGCTGGACGCCTCCAGCCGCTGGTTGCCGGCCCGCCTGGGCGAGGTCGAGGAGCGGCTGCGCGGCGCGATCGGCGACCACGGCGAACTGCTCGGCGAGGACGCCGCGGCGACCCTGGCCGCCGGCGGCAAGCGGCTGCGGCCGATGTTGACGCTGCTCTGCGCCGGCGAGGGTGGGGGCGAGGCGGCGATCCGCGCCGCCACCGCGATCGAGCTGATCCACATGGCGACGCTGGTGCACGACGACGTCCTCGACGAGGCGCCGCTGCGCCGCGGCAACCCGACCGTCGCCGCCACCTCTGGCCGGGCCCGCGCCGAAGCGACCGGAGACCTGCTGTTCTCGCGCGCCTTCGCGCTGCTGGCGGAGGCCGGGGACAGCCGCTCGGTGGCGCTGCTCGCCGACGCCTCCGTCGCCCTCGCCCGCGGCGAGCTCGCCCAGCGCCATGACGCCTTCGACCTCGGAATCGACGAGCAGCGCTACCTGCACCGCTGCCGGCTGAAGACGGCGCGGCTGTTCGAGTGCGCCTGCCTGCTCGGTCGCGACGACGAGCACCTGCGCTCGTTCGGCTCAGAGGTCGGCCTCGCCTTCCAGCTGCTCGACGACGTGCTCGACGTGACCGGGCCGCCGGAGCGCACCGGCAAGGCGCGCGGGACCGACTTGCTCGACGGCACCGTGACGCTGCCGTTGATCGAGGCGGCCGCCAGCGACCCCGAGATCCGCGCCGTTGACCTGCACGCCCTGGACCCGGCCAGCGCCGAGGTCCTCTGCGACCGCATCGCCGCCACCGGCGCCCTGGAGCGGGTGCGAGCGCGAGCCCTGGAGATGGTCGCCGCCGGCAAGCGCGAGCTCGAGGCGGCCGACTTCAACCCCGAGCAGCGCCAGCTGCTGGGGCTGGTAGCCGACGGCGTCGTCCAGCGCTACAGCTGAGCCCCGAGCGCGTCTGGGCGGCGCATATCGGCGTCCTCGGCCGCTCGCGCGCTGAGCACGCCACGCTCCCTGCGTCCTTGATCTGCTTGCCCAGACGCGCTCGGGCCAAGAGGTTCGCTCAGCCGACCTGCCCGGTGGGGCGGACCAGGACCTCGTTGATCGCGACGTGGCGCGGCCGGGTGACGACGTAGGAGATCGCGTCGGCGATGTCCCCGGCCTCGAGCCGGTCGATGTCGGCGAAGCGCTTTTGGATCTGCTCCTGGATCTCCGGCCGGTTGTGGTCGACCAGCTCGGTGGCGACCGCGCCCGGCTCGACCAGGGAGATGCGGACGTCGCGACCGGCGACCTCCTGGCGCAGAGACTCGCTGAAGGCGCCGACCGCGAACTTGGTCGCGTTGTAGACACCGCTGCCGACGCGGGCGATGCGGCCGGCGGTGGAGGAGATGTTGACCATGTCGGCGACTTTGCGCGGATCGCTCGCGGCCGCCTCGGCCAGATGCGGAATCGCCGCGTGGGCGGTGTAGAGGAGGCCGAGCACGTTGACCTCCATCATCTGCTCCCATTCCTCGACCGCAGCGCCGACGATCGGGCCCAGCAGCATCACGCCGGCGTTGTTGACGAGGACGTCGAGCCGGCCCAGCTCAGCCGCGACGCGGGCGACCGCCGCCTCGGCCTGCTCGCGCTCGCTGACGTCGGCCTCGATCTGCAGCGCGGTGCCCCCGTCGCCCTCGATCTCGCCGGCCAACCGCTCGAGCCGGTCGGCGCGGCGGGCGAGGATCGCCACGCTCGCGCCTTCCGCGGCCAGGGTGCGCGCCGTCGCCTCGCCGATTCCACTGGAGGCGCCGGTGACCAGCGCCACGGTTCCATCGAGTTTTCCCATACCCCCACGCTACCCAACGGGGCCCGCGGCTACGCGAAATCGTCGGCGCCGATCAGGTCGGCGGCGAGGGCGGCGACGAAGGCGTCGGCCATCGAGGACATGTTCGCGTGTTCGAGTGCGCGCAGCTCGTCGGCCAGTTCGTGGGCGCCGAGGTCGAGCTGCTCGTCGAAGGCGTCGATCTCGTCCTCGCCGTGGACCCCCTGGCAGAACCACTCGCACTCCGGGCAGCGACGCCAGACCCGCCAGTGCGAGCGGTCGCCGGCCTGCTCCCAGAAGGTCGGCTGGACCAGGTCCGAGCCGCACTCGGGGCAGATGTGCAGGACCTTGCCCTGCTTGGTCTTGTCGCCGGCTGGCTCTCTCTTGTCCCTACTTATCGAACTCCTGAGGGGCAGTCTTGATCCGTATCTTTCGACACAGACTCGAGATAACCCCACTACCGGG
>JBFXEM010000467.1:0-2595 GCA_050180135.1 Solirubrobacterales bacterium
CGCTTCTTTCGGGGTCTGTTTTTCGAGTTCGACCCGGGCGTCGAGCTCCTGCATCACCTCGAGGGTCAGCCCCTGCTGGACGTCGGTGATCGTCTGCTTGTAGTCGGATCCGGCCTCTTCGGCCACCGCCTGGCGGGTGACGAAGATGACGTTGCCAGCCGGGAAGACCTTCTTGTCGTCTTCGAGGATCACGTATTTGTCGCTTTCCGCCGCCAGCTGCGGGTCGGTGGTGAAGAGGATCGAGAGATCCGCCTGACCCTTGTCGAGCACGGTGTAGCGGAGGCTGATGTCGACCGGCTTGAACTGCTTGAACTTCAGCCCGTAGAGCTTTTCCAGCCCGGCCAGGCAGTCGATCCGCTCACGGCACTCCGGCGACCCGTAGAGGGTCAGCTTTTCCGAGACGCCCTTGAGGTCGGAGACGTCTTCGAGTTCGTATTTTTCCGCCGTCGATTTCAGCAGCCCGACCGCGTTGGCACTGGCGAAGGGGGTCGGTTCGAACGCTTCCAGGCCCTTCTTCTGGAATTCGGCGTTGGCCTTTTTCCAGGCCGCGTTCGGATTGGATGGAACGTCTTCGGGTTCGTAGCCGAAGAACGAGGTGAGCGCCGTCGAGGCGTACTCCGGGTAGCCGGAGATCGCCCCCGATTCGACCGCTTTCAAAGCCACGGTTTCGGAACCGAGGCTGAGGTCGCTTTTCACCGTGTAGCCGGCAGCCTTCAGCGCCTGCGCGTAGATTTCCCCGAGGATTTCCTGTTCGGGAAAGTTCTTCGAGCCGATCGTCAGGCTGACTTTGGCGTTTTCCGGATCGGCTTCGATCGCCGTCCCGCCGGTTTCGGTTTCTTCGCCGCCGGTGGTTTCTTCGGCGCTGGTTTCGGCCGCGGTGCCTTCGCCGCTGGTCGTGTCGTCGCCACCGCCGCAGGCGGCAACACCCACCGCCAGGGCGAGCGCCGCCACCAGCATCGCCAGCGCGGTCAACGGCCTCGTCGTGGTGAACCTCACTTGGTGCCTCCTCTTTTTTCTTTGGACAAGCTGGGTGGAAGGTCAGTTGGTGGCCTGCTGCAGCTTCAGGCCCTTCGAGGTGAGCCGCTTCTGCAGCGCGGCCAGCCCGAACTCGAACAGCAGCGCCAGGGTGGCGACCAGGATCGCGCCAGCGAGCACGCCGTCGCTGCCGTAGACGTTTTCGTTGAGGATGAATTCGCCGAGGGTGAGGACGCCGGCGAGCGGCGCGATCGTCGCCGTGGCGACGATGTTGACGGTCGAGCCGCGGATGCCCTGCATGATGCTCGGCACCGCCAGCGGCAGCTCGACCTTGCGCAGCACCTCGAAGCCTGTCATCCCCATGCCGCGGGCGGCGTCGACGCTGGCGCGATCCACCTGGCGGACGCCGACGTAGGCGTTGGTGAGGATCGGCGGGATGCCGAGGATCGCCAGGGCGATCGTCAAATTCACCGTGCCGACCCCGATCAGCACCGCCATCAGGGCGATCAGCGCCAGCTCGGGGACCGCGCGGCCGGCGTTGCCGATCCCGATCGCCAGCAGTTCGCCGCTGCCGCGGTGGCCGAAGTAGAGACCGATCGGCAGCGCCACGACCAGCGCCAGCGCCAGCGCGAAGATCGTCACTTCGATCTGGGTAGCCGCCAGTTCCAGCACCTGGTCGATGCCGCCGACCTTGTTGCCGCCGGTGACGTTCGAGGTCTGTTCGCTGAAGATGAATTCGAAGGCGCCGGTGAACGAGTAGGCGGCCGTCTGGATCGGGGCGAGGAGGCTCATATCGTCCGCACCCGCCGCCACGGGGTGGCCACTCGCTGGATCAGCAGGAGGATCGCATCGAAGCAGAGCGCCATCGCGATCACGATCACCATCACGATCACGATCGTGGTCGGGAACTGCAGGTTGGCTTCGCCCAGCACCTGGGTGCCGAGCCCGCCACCGCCGGCGAAGACCGCCAGGGTCGCGATCGCCACGGTCGAGACGGTCGCGATCCGCAGCCCGGCGATGATCTCCGGGACCGCCATCGGGATCTCGACCTTCCACAGCACCTGGCGATCGGTCAGCCCCATGCCGCGGGCGGCGTCCTTGACCGAGCTGGGGACGTTGTCGAGGCCGACCATCACGTTGCGGTAGATGATCTGCAGCGTGTAGGCGGTGAGGGCGATCATCGCCGTCTCGCGGCCGCGGCCGGTGAGCGGCAGCAGCAGCAGGAAGAAGGCGACGCTGGGGATCGCGAAGAGGATCCCGGTGCCGGCCAGGAGCGGGGGCCGCAGGTAGGAGAAGCGGTGGGCCAGCAGCGAGAGGGCGAAGGCGATCGCGAAGCCGGCGATCACCGAGACGGCGACCAGCTCGAGCTGCTGCAGGGTCGGGGTGCCGTAGCGGTCGAGGTGGTGCCAGGCCCAGTCGGCGCAGAAGAAATGGGATTCCCTCGCCTGGCAGGGCAGGTTGCCTTCGTTCCGTTCGTGGAAGAAGTCTTCGCCGACGTCGCCCACCGCCGCCAGCGCGGGGTGGACGAGCCCGGCAACGGCGCCGAGCGGCCCGCTCACGTCCGCGGCCTCTCGACCGCCTCGTGCTCGTCGGTCCTGGCCTCGGGCGAGGCGAGGAACT
>JBFXEM010000468.1:0-2594 GCA_050180135.1 Solirubrobacterales bacterium
CTGCGGCTTCTGCGTCGTCGTCCCGGCCAGGGACGAAGCGGCGGCCCTGGAGCTGCTGCGCGGCCACTATCCGGCGGCGCGGCGGATCGGGCGCGCGATCGATGGTCCGCGCCGCATCGCAGGCTGAGTCCGGGCGTGAGGAGACCGCGGCCGAGCTAGGCCGCGCCCGCAGTCGCGCCTGGAGGATCTTGGTAGCCCCAGCGACCAAGATCCTCCATCTGTCCGGCCCGGCAGGGAAGGCCGGCGGCGTGTGGCGCCGCACTTCTACTGCCGGAGGGTCCCTCATTCTTCACAACGCCCCCCGCGCCTCATAACGTAGGCGCCGACAGCTGAATGGACCCCGCCTCGACAAGCTCCCAGATGATCGGAACCGTGCTCTCCGGCCGCTACCGGCTGGCGGCCAAACTTGGCAGCGGCGGGATGTCGACGGTCTACCTCGCGCGCGACCAGACGCTCGACCGCGACGTCGCGGTCAAGGTCATGCACCGGGAGATGTCCGAGCAGGCCGACCAGCTCGAGCGCTTCCGCCAGGAGGCGCGGGCGGTGGCCAAGCTCTCGCACCCCAACGTCGTCGCCGTGATCGACGCCGGCGAGGACGGCGGCCACCCCTACATCGTCTTCGAGTACGTCGAAGGAGAGACGCTGAAGCAGCGGATCGCCCGGGTCGGGGCGCTCGACCCGCAGGAGGCGCTCGCCTACGCGATCGAGATCGCCCGCGGCCTCACCGTCGCCCACGCGCGCAACATGGTCCACCGCGACATCAAGCCGCAGAACGTCCTGATCGACGCCGAGGGCCGCGCCAAGTTGACCGACTTCGGGATCTCACGCCAGCTCGAGCAGGACGGGATGACCGCCACCGGCCGAGTGCTCGGAACCACCGACTACGTCGCCCCCGAGCAGGCGATGGGCCACGGAGCCGACCCCCGCTCGGACATCTACTCGCTCGGCGTCGTCCTCTACGAGATGCTGATCGGCCAGGTCCCGTTTCACGCCGACAGCCAGGTCGGGGTGGCGATGAAACACGTCAACGAGGACCTGCCCGACGTGCAGCAGCGGCGGCCGGAAGTCTCGGCGGCGGCGGCGCTGGTGGTCGAGCGGGCC
Source organism: Solirubrobacterales bacterium (assembly GCA_050180135.1). Lineage (GTDB taxonomy): Bacteria > Actinomycetota > Thermoleophilia > Solirubrobacterales > 70-9 > VAYN01. The sequence goes on from JBFXEM010000468.1 coordinate 1,102, forward strand.
ACCGACAAGGACCCCGACCGCCGCTACCAGGACGTCGGCGAGATGATCGACGACCTCTCGACCGCGCTCGAAGTCGAGGCGGCGCGGGCGGGCTCGACCACCGGCGAGGCGACCAGCGTGCTCGACGCGGTGCCGCCGGCCAAGCGCAAGCTCGGCCGGGGCGCGCGCTGGTCCTGGGCGGCGATCCTGCTGATCGTCGTGGTCGGCGCCGGGGCGCTGGCGGCGGTGCAACTGATCAGCAGCGGCGAGAGCCCCGGCGGTGGCGGTGGCGCCCTCAAGGGCAAGGGCGGGACCATCGCGATCGAATCGGCGACCGACTTCGACCCGCAGGGCGACGGCAAAGAGGACAAAGAGACGACCGGCTTGGCGGTCGACGGCGACCCGACCGGGACGGCGTGGACGAGCGAGCACTACGACGACGAGACCTTCGCCGGCACCAAGTCCGGGCCCAACCCCGGCGTCGGGCTGTTCGTCGCCGCCGAGTCGGCGGCGACGCCGAAGGAGATGGTGATCAAGGGCGCCCCCGGCTACGACGCCCAGATCTACGCCTCCGCCTCCGAAGCCCCCGAAGACCTCGAAGGCTGGGGCGCACCGGTCGGCGAAGTGAGCGACGCGGACGAGGTCGCGGAGATCAAGCTCAACGTCACCACCCCCTCCAAGTACTTCCTGATCTGGTTCAACAAGGCCGCCCCCTCGCGCGACCAGGAAGGCCGCTACCAGCTCGAGATCAGCGACGTGAAGCTGATCGAATAGCGCCCGGCTCTGAGCCTTTGTCATCTCCGCGGCAGGCAGTGTCACCAACGCGCTCGCTCCCCAAGGGCTCGGCGTTAGCCTAGAACTCGTGGGTGCGGGCGCGCTGGTGGCGCTCGACGGCGAGCTCGACGAGGCGCTCGCAGAGGGCCGGGTAGGCGATGCCGCTGGCCTCCAGCAGCTTCGCGTAGACGCTGGTCTCGGTGAAGCCGGGCATCGTGTTGATCTCGTTGACCAGCACCTCGCCGTCGGCTTCGACGAAGAAGTCGCAGCGGGCCAGGCCCGAGCAGCCGGCGAGGGCGAAGATCTCGGTCGCGAGCTCGCGCACGCGCGCGGTCACCTCCTCGTCGAGCGGCGCCGGCACCCGCAGCTCCATCCCCCCCTCGGTGTACTTCGCCTCGAAGTCGTACCAGTCGGCGTTGGCGACGATCTCGCCCGGCAGCGAGGCGAGCGGCTGCTCGTTGCCGAGCACCGAGCACTCGACCTCGCGGCCCGGAGCGGAAGCCTCGACGATCACCCGGGGGTCGTGGCGCAGGGCCAGCTCGACCGCCTCGTCGAGGTCGTCGAGCTTGTCGACGCGGGTGATCCCGACGCTGGAGCCCAGCCGCGAGGGCTTCACCCAGAGCGGCAGCCCGAGCTGCTCGCAGCGACCCCACCACTCGTTGCCCTAGACCGCGGTGAAGGCCACCTGCGGCACCCCGTGGGAGGCGAAGAGGCGCTTCAGCGTCAGCTTGTCCATGCAG
>JBFXEM010000469.1:0-2586 GCA_050180135.1 Solirubrobacterales bacterium
GAACTTGGAGAAGCGCGCGTGCATGGTGCCGGCGGCGTCGGCGATCTCGGCCGCCTCGGCGACCATCCGCTCCTGGCGCCAGCCCAGCTCCATCGTCCGCAGCAGCCCGATCAGCGAGGTCGGGCTGACCAGGAGCACGTTGCGCTCGAGCGCGTAGTCGAACAGTTCGGGGTCGGCGGCGAAGGCGGCGTGCAGGGCGGGCTCGTTGGGGATGAAGCAGATCACCAGGTCCGGGGTTTCGCCGGCCTTGAACTGGCCCTGGTAGTCCTTCGAGCTGAGCGCCCGCACGTGCTCGCGAGCCTGCCGCGCGTGGCGCTGCATGTGGACCTGGCGCTCGGATTCGGCCTCGGACTCCTGGGCGTCGAGGAAGGCGTCGAGCGGGACCTTGGAGTCGGCGACGAAGCTGCGGCCCTCGGGCAGCAGGAAGCGGGCGTCGGGACGCAGGCGGCCGTCTTCGGTGCGCAGCGTTTCCTGCAGCTCGAAGTCGACGTGCTCGGTCATCCCGGCGATCTCGATGCAGCGACGCAGCTGCAGCTCGCCCCACTGGCCGCGGGTCTGCGGCTGGCGCAGCGCCTTCTTCAGGCCCGCGGTCTCGGAGTTGAGGTTGCCGACGGTCTGGCCCATCTGCTCGAGCAGGGTGCGGGTCTGCAGGTCGGTCTCGCCGCGGCGCCGCACCTCGGCCTCGATTTTCTCCTGGCCTTTGGCGATCCGCTCCGCCAGCGCCTTGATCTCCGCCTGGCGCCTGTCGAGCGTGGCCTCGGCGGCTTTGGCGTCGACTTTGCGCGACTCGTCGTTGAGCTGGATCAGCTCGTCGCGGACCTGGGCGCTGACCTGGGCCGCGGCGGCCTGGATCGCCGGCCCGAGGTCGAGCTCTTCCTGCACGGGCGGCTGCTCGCGTCGCGAGGCCAGCGCGAAGACGAGGCCCGCGGCGAGCAGGACGACGGCGATTGCGAGGACGATGGTCATCGCCACCGATACTTGCGCGCCCCCCGGACGGACCGGGCTCGCTGCAATCCCGCATGCAGCGGGGTTCGCTAAGCCGCTCTAGGGCAGCAGAACGTCGTTCTTGCTGGAGGCGCGGTACGGGCCGACGACGAGTTTGCCGGGGCGGGCGGAGGGGATGTCCGGGGCGGTGATCACGTAGGTCCCGGTCGGCAGGCTGGTCTGGAAGCTGCCGGGACTGCCGGCGAGCAGCGGCCCGGAGCTCGCGTCGGTCGGCCCGATCACTTCCAGCTTCGAGTCGGTCTGGGTCTGGTTGGCGGCGACGAAGACGACGTCGAGCGGGGCGTCGGTCTCGATCGGCGGCTGCGGGTGGTTCTGGTTCTGCGGGATCTGCTGGGTGCGGTCGGGGCCGATCCCGATGCCGCGCGGCTGCACGGTGACGGCGCCTTCGCTGATCGTGACGCTGACCCGGGTCGCGACCTGCGGGCGCGGCTCGTTCGGGTGACTCTCGGCGCCGCAGCCGGCGAACGCGAGCGTTATCGCGCCGATGACGCCGGCAACCCCAGCTCTGGCTCTCCCACGACCCATCGAGGCTGAATCTAACCGAAGGGCAGGGCGGTTACTTCAGCCGTAACGCCATCTTCACCTACGGCGAGCTCGGTGCCCGGCTCCGCCTCCCGACGCAGGATCGCCAGTCCGATCGGGCCAAGGGCGGGGGAGACGGTGGCGCTGCCGAGCCTGCCGACCTCCTTCTCGCCCAGGACCAGCGCCGCTCCGGGCGTGGCGGGGGCGCTCAGCCGCAGCCCGCGCAGGTGGCGGTTGGGGCGGCCCTTGTAGTGCAGCCGGGCGACCGTCTCCTGGCCGATGTAGCAGCCCTTGGTGAAGCTGACGGCGCGCTCGACGATGCCGGCCTCGGCGGGCATCGTCTCGGCGCCCATCTCGGCCCCGTAACGCGGCACGCCGGCCTCGATCCGCAGGATCTCCGCCGCCGCGGCGCTGACCGGGACGGCGCCGGCTTCGAGCAGCGCGGCCTGCAGGCGCTCGGCTTCGGCGGCTGGGACGAGCAGGTCGATGCCGCCGGCCGTCCCGGCGGCGACGCACCCGACCCCGGCGACGGTCGTCTCCTCACAGGCGTTCTCCGGCAGCGCCGCGGTCCCGGCCAGCTCGACGCTGCGGGGGCCGACCAGGGAAAGGATCGTGCGCTCGGCGCTGGCGTCGGCGACGGCGACGTCGCGGCCGATCGAGTACATCGTCAGGTGCTTGAGCACGGCCGGCAGGGCACCGGCCTCGAGGTCGAGCCAGAGGTCCGGCCCCGCGCCCGGGCGCAGCACCCGCATGTCCGACTGCATGTGGCCCTTGCGGTCGAGCAGCGCCGCGTAGAGGCCGTCGCCGGGCTCCAGCGCCTCGGTGTCGTTGGTCAGCTGGCCCTGCAGGTACTCGGCCGCGTCAGGGCCGGTGACCGCGATCGCGCCGAGCTCCGAGCGCTCCAGCAGCCCGCACTCCTCGCGCAGCTGCCGGTACTGGGCGTCGAGCTCGATCTCGGTCTCCGTGGCCATCGCCAAATCCTACGAGGCCCGCCTCCCCGGCCCGGGCGATCGCCATTTCACACCCCTGCGGGGGGAAATGGCGGTCACCCGCGGGGGC
>JBFXEM010000470.1:0-2576 GCA_050180135.1 Solirubrobacterales bacterium
CGCGGTCAGCGAAGGCCACCTCGCCCGGGCGATCGCCTGGGCGGACGAGTTCGACGTCGGCTACCGGGTCGGGGTCGCCCGCGACCTCCCCGGCACCGCGGTCGCCGAGGATTACCTCAACCGTCGCGGATTCGAGCAGGGGCGCGGGATCTGGAAGTACGTTCGCGACACCTCTTGGCCAAGCCTCAGCGGGAACCCGGCGATCACGGTCTGGGAGATCGCCGAGGAGGCCGCCGGCGAAACGATGGCCGTCGACGCCGCCCCGGCGGCGGGCCTGCCCTCGCTCGCCGGCAGCCTGCTCTTCTCGCTGCCGGTGCAGGACCACTGGCGCACGTACACGGCCGAGCTCGAGGGCCGGATCGTCTCCTTCGGCTCGATGCTGATCGACGGGCCCGTCGCCCACGTTGGCCTCGACGGCACGGTCCCGGAGTACCGTGGCCGCGGCTGCAACCAGGTTCTGCTGCGCAAGCGCATCCTCGACGCCAAGCAGGCTGGCTGCGCCACGATCCTGGCCCAGCTGGAGGAAGGCGAGGCCGAGGGGATCACGGCCAAGGGCCGCAACCTCCTGCGCGCGGGCTTCGTCCCCGCATACAGAAGCATGCACTGGCAGCGCCCTCGGTAGCCTCTACAAGTTCATGGCTGAACGTGACTACCTGGCCGCGGTGCGGCAGCGCGTCGTCGTCTTCGACGGCGGCATGGGCGCGACCCTGGAGCAGTTCGAGCTGACCCAGGAGGACTACGGCGGCCTCGCCGGCAAATGCCACGAGGCGCTGGTCCTCAACCGCCCCGACGTGATCGAGAGCGTCCATGCCTCGATGCTGGACGCTGGCGCCGAGGTGGTCGAGACCGACACCTTCCAGGGCTCGCGCCTGAAGCTCGAGGAGTGGGGCCTCGGCGAGCACACGCTGGAGATCAACACCAAGGCCGCCCAGATCGCCCGCAGGGCGGCCGGCGAGGACCGCTTCGTCGCCGGCTCGATCGGCCCGACCGGGTTCCTGCCCGCCTCGACCGACCCGACCCTGGGCGACATCTCCTTCGCAAGCCTGTCCGAGGTCTTCGCCGAGCAGGCCCGCGGCCTGGTCGAGGGTGGCGCCGACCTGATCATCATCGAGACGGCGCAGGACATCCTCGAGGTCAAGGCGGCGATCTTCGGCGCCCGCGAGGCGTTCAAGCAGGCCGGCAAGACCCTGCCGATCCAGTGCAGCGTCTCCCTCCTCCCCAACGGCGGCAAGATGCTGCTGGGAACGGACATCCAGTCGGTGCTGACGACGCTGACCGCGCTCGACGTCGACGTGGTCGGCCTCAACTGCTCGACCGGCCCCGAGGACATGCGCGACGCGATCCGCTTCCTCGGCGAGACCAGCTCGCTGCCGGTCCACTGCATCCCCAACGCGGGCCTGCCGCTGCAGGGCCCCGACGGCGAGACGATCTTCCCCGAAAAGCCGGAGCCGCTGGCGGCGTCCCTGGGCGAGTTCGTCGAGCGCTACGGCGTCGGCATCGTCGGCGGCTGCTGCGGGACCACGCCCGAGCACATCGCCGCGATCCGCGAGCGGATCGGCGGCCACACGGTCGGCGAGCGCCCCTCCCCCGGCCCGATCGAGGTCTCCTCGATGATGACCTCGGCGCCACTGGTGCAGGAGCCGCGCCCGACCCTGGTCGGCGAGCGGGTCAACTCCCAGGGCTCGAAAAAGGCGAAGGAACTGCTGCTGGCCGACGATTACGACGGCCTCGTGCAGGTCGCCGAAGACCAGGTCGAAGGCGGCGCCCACGTGCTCGACGTCTGCGTGGCGCTGACCGAGCGCCAGGACGAGGACGAGCAGATGAGCGCCGTGGTGAAGCGGATCTCGCTGACCCAGCCGGCGCCGATCCAGGTCGACTCGACGGAGCCCGGCGTGATCAAGGCCGCGCTGGAGACGATCCCCGGGCGGGCGATCGTCAACTCGATCAACCTCGAGGCCGGCCGCGAGAAGGCCGACACCGTGATCCCGCTGGCGAAGGCGCACGGCGCCGCGCTGATCGCCCTGACGATCGACGAGGTCGGGATGGCGAAGACGGCTGAGCGCAAGGTGGAGATCGCCAGGCGGATCAAGGAGATCGCCTGCGACGAGCACGGCCTCGACCCCGAGGCGCTGATCTTCGACCTGCTGACCTTCACCCTGACCACCGGCGACGAGGAGTGGCGACCCTCGGCGGTGGAGACGATCGAGGGGATCCGCCGCCTCAAGGCCGAGCTTCCGGAGGTGAAGACCTCGCTCGGCGTCTCCAACGTCTCCTTCGGCGTCTCGCCGCGGCCGCGCGCGGTCCTCAACTCGGTCTTCCTCCACCACTGCGTCGAGGCCGGGCTCGACCTGGCGATGGTCAACCCGAACCACATCACTCCATACAGCGAGATCTCCGACTCCGAGCGCGAGCTGACCGACGACCTCGTCTTCAACCGCCGCGAGGACGCGCTCGAGCGCTTCATCTCCCACTTCGAGGCGCAGGGTGAGGAGGCCGAGGCCGAGGTCGCCGACCCGACCGCGGGCATGGGGCCCGAGGAGGCGCTGCACTGGCACATCCTGCGCCGCAAGAAGGAC
>JBFXEM010000471.1:0-2571 GCA_050180135.1 Solirubrobacterales bacterium
CCAGCGCCGAGATGATCAAGCTCGCCTCCAACGCCTTCCTGGCGACCAAGATCTCCTTCATCAACGAGATCGCCAACGTCTGCGAGGAGGTCGGCGCCGACGTCGGCGAGGTCGCCGCCGGGATGGGCCTCGACGCCCGCATCGGCGCCTCCTTCCTGCGCGCCGGGATCGGCTATGGGGGTTCCTGCTTCCCGAAGGATGTGTCGGCCCTGAAGATGCTGGCCGGTAACACCGGATACCACTTCCAGCTGTTGACTGCGGTGATCGAGGTCAACGAGCTACAGAAGCGGCGCGTGGTCAGCAAGCTGCAGAAGCACCTGGGGTCGCTGATCGGCAAGCGAATCGCCCTGCTCGGGCTGGCCTTCAAGCCGGACACCGACGACATGCGCGAGGCCTCCAGCTTGGTACTCGCGGCGCGCCTGCAGGGTGAGGGCGCGGAGGTCGTCGCCTACGACCCGGTCGCCGCCGAGCGGGCGGGGCAGATGCTCGACTCGGTCGAGATGGCGCCGTCGGCGCTGGCCGCGCTGGAGGGAGCGGACGCCGCGGTGCTGGTCACCGAGTGGGGCGAGTTCGCGACGCTCGACTGGACCGAAGCAGCCGCGCGCATGGCGCGGGCGCTGATCGTCGACGGCCGTAACTTCCTCGACCCGCAGGCGCTGGCCGCGGCCGGCTTCGAGTACGAGGGGATCGGCAAGACCGCGATCGAGCCGAAGGTCGGGGAGCCCTCCTAGTGCAGGCAATCGTCCTGGTCGGGGGGGAGGGGACGCGACTGCGGCCGCTGACCAACGACGTGCCGAAGCCGGCGCTGACCCTGGTCGACCGGCCCTTCCTCGCCTACATGATCGAGTGGCTGGCCGGGCATGGGGTGAGCGAGGCGGTCTTCGCCTGCGGCTTCCTGCCCGACGTGCTGCGCGAGGCGTTGGGGGATGGAGAGCACGCCGGGGTCAAGCTCAGCTACGTCGCCGAGCCCGACCGCCGCGGCACCGGCGGGGCGATCCGCTTTGCCGCCGACGCGCTCGGCGAGCGCCTCGACGAGCGCTTCCTGGCGCTCAACGGCGACGTCCTCACGGATCTCGACCTGAGCGCGCTGCAGCGCGCCCACGACGCCCACGAGGGCAGCGCCACGCTGGCCCTCTACCCGGTCGAGGACTCCTCCGCCTATGGGCTGGTCAGCCTCGACGGTGAGGGCGCCGTGACCGAGTTTCTGGAAAAGACGGGAGAGGCGGTGCCGGGTGAGATCAACGCCGGCGCCTACGTGCTGGAGCGCTCGGTGCTCGGGCTGATCTCGCCCGGCCGCGAGGTCTCGATCGAGCGTGAGGTCTTCCCGAAGCTGATCGGCAACGGTCTCTACGGGCAGCGGCTCGACGGCTACTGGATGGACATTGGCACCCCCGAGCGCTACCTGGAAGCGAGTTGGGACATCCTCGAGGGCAGGGTCGAGACCCGGGTCCGGCCGACCGCGCCGGGACTGCTGGTGGGGGCCGGGGCGGCGGTGGCGAGCGAGGCGACGGTGGGACCGCGGGCGGTGCTCGCTCCGGGTTGCCGGATCGAGGCCGGTGCCACTGTCCGCGAGTCGGTCCTACTGGACGGCTGCGCGGTCGGCGAGGGCGGCAGTGTCAGCGGCTCGATCCTCGCCCCGGGTGTCGTTGTCGAACCGGGGGCGGTGCTCGAGGGCGCGGTGGTCGGGCGCGGCGAGCGGGTCGGCTCCGGGCAGGCGGTCGAGCGATGATCGACGACGTCCTCGGCATCCCCGATCAGCTTCGCGACGCCCTCTGGAGGGTTGAAACCGCGCGCCTGGAGGCGGCCGACTCCGCCGGTTTGTTCGTCTGCGGGATGGGCGGCTCGGCGATCGGCGCCGACTTCGCCGCCGCGGCGCTCGGCGACCGTGCCACCAAGCCGCTGGTTGCGGTCCGCGGCTACGCGCTGCCGAGCTGGGCGACCCCGGAGTGGACGGTGCTCTGCTCCAGTTACTCGGGCGGGACCGAGGAGACGCTCGCCTGCTTTGAGGCAGGGACCGCGCTCGGCGCGTGTCGCATCGTCGCCAGCACCGGCGGCGCCCTGGTCGACCGCGCCCGCGACGAGGGCGTCCCGGTCGTCGGCCTCCCAGGGATTTTCCAGCCGCGCGCCGCGGTCGCCTACATGTTCGCGATCGCCGCCGAGGTGGCGGCCCTGGCCGGTCTGGCGCCCCGCATCCACACCGAGATCGACGCCGCGGCGGCCTTCCTCGCCGACCAGCTCGAGCAGCTCAAGTTCCAGGCCGCCGAGGTCGCCGGCCTGCTGGAGGGGGCGGTGCCGGTCTTCTACGGGTCCGACCTGACCGCGCCGGTGGCGCGGCGTTGGAAGACCCAGACGAACGAGAACGCGAAGCTGCCCGCCTTCCACTCCGAGCTGCCGGAGGCCGACCACAACGAGCTCTGCGGCTGGAATGCCGAGGCGGTTGGCCATGGCCTGGCGGCGGTGTTCCTCGAGGACCGCGACCAGCACCCCCGGGTCGGCCACCGCTTCGAGCTGACCGCCGAGGCGGTCAGCGGGGCCGGCGCGCCGGCGGTCCGGATCGAGACCGCGGGGGAG
>JBFXEM010000472.1:0-2565 GCA_050180135.1 Solirubrobacterales bacterium
CCGCGGCGATCTCGGTGCCGCGGCGGCCGGGGTCGCGCAGGGCGATCGCGATCTCGGCCGGGTCGGTGCCGGATTGCACGAGGCGCGAGACCTCGAGCGCGATCGCCTCCGCCTCGGCCCGCGTCCCGGCCGAGCGCAGCAGGGTAAGGCCGGCCCCGGCCGGGAGCAGCTGTGGCCGCGGGGAGCCGAAACCGTGGGCGAGGTGGAACAGCAGCGGGCTCCCGGTGTTGGCTGGGTCGGCCGCGGTGACCGTTTCCTCGGCCACGCCGACCTGCTCGCGCAGCACTCCCAGCAGCTTCGCCCGTGCCGCCAAAGCCGTGTTGCCGGGCTCGAACGGGACCGCCACGCTCACCTCGGTCACCGCCGCCAGGCTCGCGACCAGCTGCAGCTGGTCGGCGGTGAGGTCGTCGAAGCCGTAGAGGAAGACCGGCCGCGCGCCCCAGAACCCGGGGTCGCGGCGCAGCGCCTCGATCGCGGCGCGGGCGATCCCGTGCGAGTCGACCCGCCCAGATGCCTCCCTGGCCTCGCTGTAGCCGCCGTAGAGGGCGGCGATGTCGCTCAGGTAGGCCGACCCCTCCAGGGTCGCGGCGCTGGCCTCGATGGCCTCCGGCTCGACGCCCGCGCCCTGTAGCTCGTCGAGCAGGCGCTCGAAGGCACGGGCGAAGCCCGGCCGCGAGGCGGAGCGGCGCAGCGGCCCCAGTCGGCCCAGCCGCGAATCGACCGCGACCGCGATCGCCCGCAGCCGCTGGGCGGGGGATAGCTCGGCCCCGGGCGGAGCCCCGGCGGCGGTGGCGACGGTGCGAAAGAGCGCTCCGAAGGTCATCGCCGAGCCGCCCAGCAGCCCGCCCTCGCGGCAGAGCTCGCGCTCGAAGGCGAAGACGTCGTCGACGGTCGGCACGACCAGCACCGGGTCGCGGTCGAGTGCGGCCAGGAAGCCGCGGCGGATCAGGCCCGCCCGTCCGGAGTTGGGCGGCCCCTGGATGAGATGCGCGGGCACGCTCCCAGACTACGTTCGAGCCCGGCGCATCACCCCGCAAACTGCGGCAGCCCGGACCCGTTTTCCCGTCTACCGCCCCCTCTAAATTGCGCCTCAGCTCATGTCCCTCTGTTTCGTAGACCCAGCCGACGCGATCCGCGCCATCTCCGACTCGATCGGCCGCGAGGCCCGTCGCCAGCTGCTCGGCGAGGCCGTCCGCGCCTGGGTCGACGAGATCCCCGACTCCGAGCTCGAGGTCCACTACGCGAAGGCGATCTCCGAGCTCGACGAGCACGATCTCTCGATGCTCGCCGCCTGGCACGGCTCGCTCGAAGTCGGCCAGCCGATCCCCAACCGCGACTTCCTCATGGGCGCCTTCGGCTCGCTCGGCGAAAACCGCCGCGAGGCCCTCAAGCTCGCCGCCGGCTTCCGCGGCGAGGAGGCAGTCGACGCCGGCGTCACCGAGGAGGACGCGCTCGAGCTCGTCCTCGGCCTGCTCGCTGCCCCCCGCCTGATGCAGCTCGCGGTCGAGGCCGTAGAGCTGTACATCTGGGATCGAGCCGGCTCAGATAACTGAGCCGGACTCGCTCGCTTCCCCACCCTCGCGTTCCCGGCTGAGCACGCGCAGCAGCTCCTCGTAGGGGCCCAGTAGGTACGCCTGGTCGCCCGCGGAGAAGCGGGTGTCGCGGCGGGGTGGGTGCTCCATCGGCTCGGGGCCGGCGCGGTCGAGGGCGACGACGCGGATGCGGGCGCCGAGCTCCTGCATCGCCAGGCCGGCGAGGCCGCCGCCCCCGCGCACGGTCAGCCGCGCCACCAGGAACGGCTGGTTGCGAACGTAGAAGGTGGAGAGGATCTCGAGGCCGAGGACGGCGCCGACGAACCAGGGCGAGGCGAGGGCCGAGGTCGACCAGACGTGGTTGAACTTGAAGGTCTTCTCGAGGCGGGCGCCGAGGGCGCGGTCGAAGACGCGGAGGACGACGGGGACCTCGGCCCAGCGGGGTCCGAGAGCGTCGCGCACGGCCAGTCCGGTCTCCAGGTTGACGAGGTCGTCGCTGGTCAGGATCGCCACCGCGCCCGCCTTGGCGATGTTGACCGAGCGCAGGGTCTGGCCGAGGGTGGCGTCGCCGTGGACGATCGGGGCGCCGAGGCTGCGCGCGTGCTGGACATAGCGGTTGCTCTCGTCGTACTCGATGACGACGACGTCGCGGCCTTGCGCCCGCAGCCCCTCCAGCACCCGCAGCCCGACCGCGCCGAGGCCGACCAGGACCACGTGGCCCTCCATCCCGTGGATCGACCCCTGCCCCAACGACTGCTCGATCCGGCGGCTGACCAGGGCGTTGGTGATCAGCGCCAGGACCACAGTGCTCAGCGTCACCCCGGCGATGATCAGGACGATGCCGAAGATCTGCATCTCGGTCGACTGCTCGGCGAAGGAGAAATCGCCGAAGCCGACGGTGGCAAAGGTCTCGACCGTGAAGTAGACGGACTCGCCGAGCGAGAGGTGGTGGCCGCCTTCCTGGATGTAGCCGAGCTTGAGGATCGCGGCTGAGATCACGAGCATCGCCAACGAGAGGATCAAGGTGATGCCG
>JBFXEM010000473.1:0-2548 GCA_050180135.1 Solirubrobacterales bacterium
CCGTAGGCCTCGATCGTCCCGTAGCGATCGAGGTGGTCGGGCGTCAGGTTGGTGAAGATCGCGGCGTCGGCGACCAGCGCCGGGCTGCTCTCGGCCTGGTAGCTGGAGACCTCGGCGACGACCGAGCGTGGGGGCGGGCTGAGCGCGAGGGCGCTGAGCGGGGGCCCGAAGACGGTGTTGCCGGTCAGAACCGGCTCGAGCCCGTGCGCACCGAGAACGGAGACGCAGAGCCCCGCGACGCTCGACTTGCCATTGGTTCCGGTGACGGCGACGGTCGGCGCCTCGACCAGGCGCCAACCGATCTCCAGCTCGTCGACGATCTCGAGACCGCGGCGCTCAGCCTCGGCCAGCACCGGGACGTCTGGCGCGACGCCCGGACTCTTGACCACGGTCGCGACCCCCTCGATGGCATCGAGTCCGTCGCCGCCGAGCCGAACCTCGACGCCGAGCCTGCGCAAGGCCTCCGCCCCTCTGCGCTGGGCGGTATCGGCAGCGGAGTCCCAGGCGCGGACCGCAGTGGCTCCGCAACGATCGGCCAGCGCACGGGCAGCCGCTTGCCCGGCCCGTCCGACCCCGACGACCAGAAAGGGGCCCGCTGGCAGGCGTGGACGATCAAGGGTGGTTCTCACCCCAACGGGCGCGGTGCTTAGGCCGGGTGCCGCGATCGACCGATCGTATCCTTCTGATCAAGGGCCCGGGGAACACCCCGGCCGCGGCGGGGATCGATCTCGAGGCCCCGATCAGGCCGGCGTAACCGCAGGTGAAATCGACTATTCGACGACCGTGAAGCTGCGCTTGACCACGGTGCCGACGTTGCCCGCCGCGTGGGTCGCCTTGAACTTGAAGACAGCGACGGTACGTCTAGCCGAACGGCAGGCTGGAGGCGCCGCGCACGTGCTCGACCTGGCCGCGGCCCTCGGCGGCGGAGCGGCCCTCGACGTCGTCCCACTCGTGCAGCATCGCCTTCAGGCGCGCGACCGCCTCGGGCGGGTGGGCGGCGACGCCGGTCGCCAGCTCCAGGGCCGAGGTCTCGGTGGCCGAGGCGGGCGCAACGCGGTTGACGAGCCCGATCCGCAGCGCCTCGTCGGCGCCGACCGTGCGCGAGGAGAGCAGCAGGTACTTGGCGGCGGCGAGGCCGCAGAGGGTGACCAGCCGGGCGGGGCCGACCGGCATCCCCAGTGCCGCCCCGGGGAAGCGCATGCGCAGGTTGGAGCCGCCGATCCGCATGTCGCAGGCGATCGCGATCTCGGCGCCGCCGCCGACGACGTCGCCGTGGCAAGCGGCGATCGTCGGCTTCGGGAAGGCGACGACGGTGTCGTAGAGCTCGGAGAAGAGCTCCATGCGGCGCACGTGCGCCTCGGCGTCGAGCTGCTCGCGGACGTCGGCGCCGGCGGAGAAGCCGAGGTGGTCGGTGGAGCTGAAGACCAGCACCCGCACCGCCTCGTCGCCGCGGGCGACCGCCAGGTGCTCGAGCAGCTCGCTCAGCATCTGGGTGTCGATCGCGTTGCGAGAGCGCGGCCGGTCGAGGCGGAGCAGCGCCACGCCCTGCTCGTTGACCTCGTACGTCGTCACCGCCGTGTCGTCACTCATGCTCGGAACCTAACTGGTCAACGAGGCGCTCGGTCTCGCCGGCGGCGTCGGCGACCAGCGCCTCGACCGCGGCCTTCGGCTCGCGGAACTTGCCGAGCACGTAGGCGGAGACGATCTCCGGGTCGGTCGAGTCGGGTCTCCCCACCCCCACCCGCACGCGCCAGAAGTCGGGGCTGGCAAAGCCCTTCTTCAGGCTCTTGAGGCCGTTGTGGCCGGCGAGGCCGCCGCCGAGCCGGGGCTGGATCTCCCCGAACGGGAGGTCGATCTCGTCGTGGACCACGACAACCCGGTCAAGCGGCACCTTCAGCGAGCCGCGCGCCGGCCCGGCGGAGGTACCGGATTCGTTCATGAAGGTGAGCGGCTGCAGGACCGCGACCCGCGGCCCGCCGGGCCGGGTGCGGCCTTCCGCGAGGCGGCCGCGGAACTTGTCCTTGGCGCGCGGCAGGTCCCAGCGGCGGGCCAGCTCGGCGATCACCTCGAAGCCGACGTTGTGGCGGGTGCCCGAGTACTCCGGACCCGGGTTGCCGAGCCCAACGACGAGGATGCGGTCGCCCGGCTCGTCGCGCTCGCCGCGACGGCGGAACAGCGACACGGGAACTACCTACTCCCCGTCGGAGTCGCCCGAATCGCCCTCGGAGTCGCCGCCCTCGGACTCGCCCTCGCCGACCAGTTCGGTCTCCTCCTCGACCTCGGTCTCGACGACCTCTTCGACGCGCGGCGGCGAGAGGTTGACGATCGTGATCTCGTCGAGGTCGTCGGCGACGAAGGTGACGCCGCTGGGCGGAGTCACGGCGGAAAGCTGGAGCGTGTCGTTGATCTCCATCGCGGAGACGTCGACGATGATCCGGTCGGGGATCTCGGTCGGCAGCGCTTCGACGGTGATTTCGTGGGTGACGTGCTCGAGCACGCCGCTGGCCTTGACGCCGGGGGCGTCGTCGGCTCCCTCGAGCTCGATCGC
>JBFXEM010000474.1:0-2546 GCA_050180135.1 Solirubrobacterales bacterium
ATGTCGAGGCGCGCCTAAGGGAGATAGGGAGGAACGATGAAACTCGTGATCGGGATCGTCCGGCCGGAGCAGGCCAACGAGGTCCTGGAAGCGCTCTACCGGGCCGAGGTGCGCGGCTTCTCGGTCAGCCGCGTGCAGGGTCACGGCGGCGAACTCGACCGGGTTGAGACCTACCGCGGCACGACCGTGAAGATGGGCCTCTCCGAGAAGGTCCGCTTCGAGGTGGCGGTCTCCGACTCGTTCGTGGAGACCACCGTGCAGGCGCTCTGCGAAGGCGCCCGCACCGGAGAGGTCGGCGACGGCAAGATCTTCGTGCTGCCGCTCGAGCAGGCGGTGCGGATCCGCACCGGCGACGTCGACATCGAGGCCGTGACCCCGGTGGCGAAGGCATGAGCGGCGTCGACACGGGCGACACCGCCTGGATGCTGATCGCGACGGCGCTGGTGCTGATGATGACGCCGGCGCTGGGGCTCTTCTACGCCGGGCTGGTGCGCTCGAAGAACACCCTCAACACCTTCATGATGTGCGTCGCCGCGATCGCCGTGGCGACGGTCACCTGGGCGGCGGTCGGGTACTCGCTCGCCTTCGACGGCGACGGCAGCATCGTCGGTGGCCTCGGCCACGCCTTCCTCGACGGCGTCGACTTCGCCCCGCGCGAAGGGACGACGATCCCGGAGCTGGTCTTCTTCGCCTTCCAGGCGACCTTCTGCATCATCACCGTGGCCCTGGTCTCGGGCGCGGTGGTCGAGCGCATGCGCTTCGGGCCGTTCCTGGTCTTCGCGGCGCTGTGGTCGGTACTCGTCTACGCCGTGCTCGCGCACTGGGCCTTCGGCGGCGGCTGGCTGCAGGCCGGCGGCACGCTCGACTTCGCCGGCGGCATCCCGGTCGAGATGGGCTCAGGATTCTCGGCCCTGGCGGCGGCGCTGGTGGTCGGCGCCCGCCGCGACTACGGGCGCCAGGCGCTGCTCCCCCACAACGCCGTCTACGTCCTGCTCGGCGCCGGCCTGCTGTGGTTCGGCTGGTTCGGGTTCAACGGCGGCAGCGGCTTCTCGACCGGCGACCCCAGCGTGCTCGCCTTCACCAACACGCTGCTCTGCCCCGCCTGCACGCTGGTCGTCTGGTTCGGGCTCGACCTCCTGCGCGGCCGCAAGGTGACCGCGATCGGCGCCGCCACCGCGATCGTCGTCGGCTGCGTCGCGATCACCCCGGCGGGCGGCTTCATCAGCCCCGGCTGGGCGATGCTGCTGGGGGCGCTGGCGGCGCTGCCGAGCTACGCGATCATCGTCTGGCGCACCCGCACCAGCGTCGACGAGACGCTCGACGTGCTGGCCGCCCACGGCACCGCCGGCCTATTCGGGATCCTCTTCATCGGGTTCTTCGCCGAGGTCGCCTGGAACGGAGTCTCCGACGGGCTCTTCTACGGGAACGCGGCCCAGCTCGGCGACCAGGCGCTGGCGGCGGTGGCCGCCCCCGCCTACGCCTTCGTCGCCACCTTCGTGCTGCTGAAGGCGATCAACGCGGCGATGCCGCTGCGCGCCAGCAGCAAGGAGGAGGCGCTGGGGATGGACGTCGTCCAGCACGGCGAGGAGGCCTACGTAACCGGCGAGGGCGCAATCCTGGTCGTGCCCGAGGACGGCGGCCCGATCGGCGTCGCCGTAGCCGACCCCCGTTGAGCTCGGCTTCGCGATGACCACCGAGCACCTCCAGGTCCTGACCAGCGCCGGCTCGGAGGCCGAGGCGGCGGCGATCGCGGCCGGTCTGGTCGAGCTGCGGCTGGCCGCCTGCGTGCAGGTGATCGGCCCGATCGCCAGCACCTACCGCTGGCAGGGCGCGGTCGAGGCGGCGCGCGAGTGGCAGTGCCTGGCCAAGACCACCGCGGAGCGCTTCCAGGAGGTCGAAGCGGCGATCCGCATGCTCCACTCCTACGAGGAGCCGGAGATCATCGCCACCCCGATCGTCGCCGGCTCTCCCGGCTACCTGGCCTGGATCGAGGAGAACGTTTCCGACATTTAGGGCGCTGGAGCGCCCAAGAAGTCGGAAGCGCTACGCGCGCAGCTTGTACCCGCGGGAGAAGAGGCGCAGGTTGGCGAGGAAGAGGACGGCGGTCGCCGCCGCCAGGGCCAGCAGCGAGAGCGGGATGCTGACTTCGGTGTAGCCGACGAACCCGTAGCGGACCAGGTTGATCATGTAGTAGATCGGGTTGAAGTGGGTCAGGGTCTCCCACGGCTGCGGCAACAGCGTCGCCGAGTAGAAGACGCCGCCGAGGAAGATCAGCGGCGTGAGGATGAAGGTCTGCGCGAAGGCGACGTCGTCGAACTGCTCGGCGCGGACGCCGATCAGCACCCCGAGCTGGGAGAAGAAGAAGCCAACCAGGAACAGGGCCGGGACGAGGACGAGGACGTGTTCGACCGGGAGGTCGATCAGGAAGACCGAGACGACGAAGGTGATGCCGGCGACGATCAGTCCGCGCAGGAAGCCACCGAGCGAGAAGGCGAGCAGCAGCTCCAGCGGCGAGGCGGGCGAGGAGAGCTGGTCTTGGATCGCGC
>JBFXEM010000475.1:0-2543 GCA_050180135.1 Solirubrobacterales bacterium
CGCCGACGGCGACGAGCCGGTGGCCTGGACCGCGATGCTGGTCCCCGGCCGCGACCTGCCGCGGACGGCGGCGAGGATGGCGCCGACGCTGGGGCGCGCCGCCCTGCGCGACGCCGCCAAGGAGCACCTCTCCCCCGAGCAGCTCGAGCGCCTGCGCTCGGCGCGCCGGCGCCTCCCCTTCCAGTAGAAGGGGCTCAGCCCCGGCGCAGCTTCGCCCGCAGGCGCGCCAGCCGCCCGCGCACCGACTTCCGCGCCAGGGCCAGCCCGGGACCGGGATCGCGCAGGTCGAACATCCCGACCTCCCTGGCCCCGAGGTACGGCTTCAGCATGCGCAAAGCCAGCGCCGGCCGCTGCCGCGCCGGCGCCGCCTTCAGCGCCGGGCCGACGACGTGGGCGTCGAGCTCGGGCAGGACCATCCGCACGCCGGCGGCCGGCTGCGGCGCCGGGCCCGGGTCGCGGCCCAGCATCGTCTCCACCAGCCGCACCGAGGCGTCGGCCCCGCAGGCGTCGCCGAGGCCCCACTGACCCGGCATCCGCACGTTCACCTCGAGGAACCAGCGCTCGCCGGTGTTGGCGTCGCGCTTGACCTCGACCCCGGCGATGCCGACGAACCCTGCCTCGTCGAGAACCCGCTCGGCGATCGCCGTGGTCTCGACCAGCGGCGAGGATTCACCCACCGCGGTCATCCCGAATCCGGGCGGCCACTGGCGCAGCTTGCGGCAGCCGAAGCGGACCGGGTAGCTGCCGTCGGCGAGGCGGACCACGATCGCCTCCTCGACGTCGTCGTCGCCACCGGCGACGTACTGGCAGACGAGCATCTGCACGCCGTCGCCGAGCGGGCGCGCGAGGCGCTCCCGCGCCTCCTCGGCGTCAGCAACGAGGAAGACGCGGTCGCCGCTGTAGCGGGCCCGCCACTCGTGCGAGAAGACCGGCTTGACCACGCACGGCCAGGGCGCCCGCGGCCCGACCCGCTCGAGGTCCTCGAGCGAGCTCAGCACCTCGGTCCAGGGAACGTTGACGCCGGCCCGGCGGGCGATCGCGTCGGCGCTCTCCTTGTCCATCAGCGGCAGGTGGGCGCTGCCGGGGCGCTCGAAGGCGATCACGTTCGGGGGCAGCGGTGGGTCGGCCCGCGAGAGCAGCTCCGAGGCGCGGTCGGTCGCCGGCAGCGCCAGCAGCGTCTCCCCCGAGCCGGCCAGCTCGCGCAGCGCCGCCAACCAGGGCTCGCCCGCCGGCTCGAACGGGAGCACCCGGGCCTCGGTCCCGCGGCTGTGGGCGACCTCGGGCTCGCTGGGGTCGATCAGGAAGGTGACGCGGCCGCCGGCGCGGACGATGCGGCGGGCGAAGGCGAGGCCGGCGCTGAAGGGGTCGAGGACGACCGCGTGCGGGGCCTCGTGACCGTCGAACCTCGCTCTGTTGCCTAGCGCTCTGATGCGGGCCGGAACCCTACCGAGAGGCACGGCTGTCCGCTCCCGGGACGAACGGAAAGGTGCACGTGGAGCGGGGGCCCACGGCCGTACGCCTGCGCAGCGGTTAACGTGCGCGAGGTGACCCCGGGCCCCTCGATTCCCACTCCCCCAGCCGCCGGCAAAGCGGCGGAGCCGCACGCCGTCGTCTTCGATGACGAAGCCACGCTCGCCCCCCACCTGGGCGCTTGGGACGCTCTGGCGATCGCCTGCGAGCGCCCCTTCTGCGCCCCCGGCTGGCTGCTGGCTTGGTGGCGCGAGGGCCGCTCCGGAGACGCCCGGCTGCGGGTCACCCTGGTCTTCGAGGGCGAGCGCCTGATCGGCGTCGCCCCGCTCTTCGCCCAGGTCTCCTACGGCCTCAACGAGCTGCGCCTGCTCGCCGCCGGCTTCTCGCACCGCGTCGGCCTGCTGGCCGAGCCCGGCTCCGAGCAGCGAGTGGCGACCGCGCTCGCCCCCGCCCTCGCCGCCTCAGACCCCAAGCCGGCCAGTCTCGTCTTCGAGGGGATCGACGCGCGCGACCTCTGGCCAGAGCTGCTGGCCGCCGCCTGGCCCGGACGCGGTCGCCCGCGTCTGCGCACCGACGCGACGATGGAGGCCCCCTCGGTCGACCTCGGCGAGTCCTACGAGGCCTGGATGGAGAAGCGCGCGCGCAAGTTCCGCAAGGAGGCCCGACGCAACGCGCGCCGGCTCGAGGAGGCCGGCGCCAGTGAGCGGATCGGCTCCGACCCGGAGGCGATCGCGGCCCTGCTGCGCCTGCACGAAGCGCGCTGGGAGGACCGCGGCGGCTCCAACGTCGGCTCGGAGGCAGAACGCGTCGTCGCCGAGGCGGCGCGGACGCTGGGCGCGGACGGTCGCCTGCAGGTGATCCTGCTCGAAGGGCCCGACGGCCCGATCTCGGCCGAGCTGATGCTGCGGGCCGGCAACACCGCCGCCTTCTGGGCTGGCGGCTTCGACCCCGAGTGGTCCCGCCACGCTCCCGGCACCCAGACGATGCTGGTCGCCCTGCGCGAAGCCGCCGCCGGCGGCGTCCGCGTCGCCGACCTCGGCGGCGGCGACCACCCCTACCAGCGCAAGATGGCC
>JBFXEM010000476.1:0-2534 GCA_050180135.1 Solirubrobacterales bacterium
CATCCATCTGTCTATATTCGGCCACACGCCCCCCTAGCTCAACCTGGGAGAGCACCCGATTTGTAATCGGGAGGTTTCCGGTTCGAACCCGGAGGGGGGCTCTTTCCCGGAGGGGGGCTCTTTCAGGCCGGAACGTCTGAGCGCGGCAAAGCGCCGCCCGTCCCGAGGCCACGCCCGATCTGTCGATGGCCCGGCATGGACTAATCTGGCCGCGTCGAATTGCCAAACTGGGGGAAAGCGATGGTTGCTCGCAATTTCGCTTCGGCGCTCGTCGCTTCTGCGCTGATCGCGGTCATCGGTGTCTCGACGGCATTGGCCGCCGGACCGCCGATCGTCAATCTCAGCCCCGTCGTTGGAACGACGTTCGAGGTCAGTGCTCCCAACCAGGCGATCCAGGTTGCGTTCTCCTGTCCCAGCTTCGAAACGAGCTACAAAAGCAAGATCACCTGGACCAACTACTCCGTAGTCGTGGCTACCAGTCCCGAACTGAATCCAAAAGGGGAATTGGCGACCCCGTTTCGCGTCGATCTCAGGGGAGCGCGACCGACCAACGCGCTGGAAGACCAGTGCGTGGCCGACATCAGCACCATCGGGATCTACGGTCGGCCGGGAACGTACTACTGGCAGGTACATCGAATCAACTGCGACGCTCCCGAGTGCCGCGAGTTTGGCCCCGTGTGGAGCTTCAACACTGCCAATCCTCCGCCTCCCCCTCCTCCTGGCGGCGGCGGTCAAGGCGGCGGCGCCCGGGTCACCGTCTATACCGCTTGCGGGCTGGGGGCTGGTGCGCGACCGTCGAACTTTTGCGGCGTCAACCGGCCCGCCGGAGCATTCTTCAGATCATCGAAGGACGTTCGCTACAAGGTATGTGTCAAGTTCCCGGATCGCAGATCTCAACTCTGCGCTCGCAACCAGTTTGCCGCGGCGGGCACCCTGTACGTGAACCGGATCACGGGCGCGATCAAAGGTCGCTACAGGGTCTCCTGGACGGTTCAGGGAAGGACCTACACCCGTTTCCTGAGAAAACTGTAAGCCAGGCCCGGCCCGGGCGAGAACGGAGACAGGCGGGCTAGCCGAGCAAGCGGGCCTTCTCGGCCGCGAACTCCGCATCGGTGAGGATGCCCTTCTCGCGCAGCTCGCCGAGGCGCTCGAGCCGGGCGAGGCGAGCGTCGTCATCGTTCAGGACCGCGGTCGGGGCCTCGGTCGTCGAAGCCTCCGTGGTGGGCGCCTCGGAGGCATCGCCGCGTGGGACCTCGGGCAGGCGGACTTTCTTCGCGCTCTCGCCGAGTTTCGCCGCCCGCTCGCCGAGGTTGGCGCTCTTCACCGCGCTCACCACCCTGTCGCGCGGGCCGCCGAAGGTGTCGCTGAACTTGGCGTCGGGGAACTCCTCGATGCACTGTTTGCGCAGCTCGTGGATCCAGGCGGCGGCCATCAGGGCGACGATCAGGGTGGTGAGGAAGGAGCGCAGGCTTTGGATCGAGGAGGAGAGGAAGTAGATGCTGACCAGGATCGCCAGGCCGGTGTAGACCCAGGGCGAGTAGTCGCGCAGGGCCGGGGCCATCACCTTGCGGGTCGCCCGCGAGGTGGGATGGGGGGAGGCGAGCCAGCCGGCGGCGGCGAAGAGGATGCCGACCACGATCACCGTCGTCGCGATGCTGACCATCAGCGAGGTCGCGATCGACCAGGCGGCTTCGGCCGCAGGCTTGACGCTGACGTCGGTGACCAACTGGTCGACGACGATGCCGCCGGCGATCTGGCGGGCGACGATCACCGCGAAGCCGGCGGCGATCAGGCCGACCCCGGAGAAGAGAACCGCGACCCAGCGGTTTTCCTTGTAGAGGTAGATCGCCAGCGCGAAGAGCGCGAAGGTGAGGATCGAGAAGACCAGCGCCAGGCCCTTGATCGCGACCGCGATGTTCTGCGCCGTCTTCAGCTCGTCGGACTTGAGGATCTCGATCTGGCCCGCGTCGGGCGGCAGTTTTTCGGCCAGGCTGGCGCCGATCCCGACCTGGTTGGCGAGGTTGGTGACGAGGCTGCCGACGTTGAGGCGGACGTTGCCTTCTTCGGTCGAGACCGCTTCTTTCTTGTCTTCGAGGACCGCGATCAGCTGTTCGTGGGCGGTCCGGTTCGCGTTTTCCCAGAGCGACTGCGCGGTCGAGGTTTCGAGCACTTTTTCGGCCCCGTCTCCGGCCACCTGGCGCAGGCCGCCGGCGGCCGGACCGGCCAGGTCCGTGGTGTCGCCCGGCAGGATGTCTTCGAGTTCTTTCTTGATGTCGACGTTTTCGTAGAGCTGGTCGACCAGGTAATCCGCCAGCGCGGTGCGGATCTTGTCGTTCTGGATCAACCGGCTGCTGGTGTGGACCCAGTCGTCCGTGTTCAGCGCCTGGCGCTCGATCCAGATCCCGAAGACGCTGAGGAAGGCGAACACGGACGCGAGGACGATCAGCCCTTTGACGGTGCGTCGGCGTGCTCGACTCATCGCGACGGGATGCTATACGTGGCCCATGAAGCTAGACGGAATCCACCACATCACC
>JBFXEM010000477.1:0-2531 GCA_050180135.1 Solirubrobacterales bacterium
TCCCGGTCAGCTCGGCCGCCTTCGCCATCGTCGCCCCGAACAGCCAGGGCGCGATCGCGACCGGGATCCAGGCGCGGTAGGAGACGCCGGCCTCCTGCATCGCCTCGCGGGCGAGCGCGCAGGTGTCGCAGGCCGAGAGGTGGGAGACGAGCCAGGCGGCGTCTGCCGAGCTCTCGTCGAGCTGGCCGTCGTCGCGGCTGGCGATCAGCGGCAGCGCGCGCTCGCAGTCAGGGGACGAGGCGGCGACGGAAGCGAGGACGCTGCCGCGGAGCTCGCCGCGGAGGTTGATCCGGGCGCGGGAGATCAGCTGGGCGACCGAGTTGCGGTTCATCCCCATCACCTGCGCGATCTCGTCGTAGGACATCTCCTCCAGCTCGCGCAGGGCCAGCGCCTCGCGCTGGCGCTCGGGCAGGCGGGCGTTGGCCGCGCGCACCTCCTCCTGCTGGGCGCCGAGCAGGACCTTGCGGTCGGGGTCTTCGTCGGGGTCGCCGGGATCGAGGCCGAGGCCGCCGGCGCCCGCCCCGAGCGGCACGGCCGACTCCGGGATCGAGTCGCTGGCGCCGGTCCGCTGCTGGCGGCGCAGCAGGTCGTAGGTGGCGTTGCGGGTGGCGGTGAACAGGTAGGAGCCGAAGGCGAGCTCGCGGTCGCCCTCCATCTCCCCCAGCCGGCGCATCACATTGAGGAAGGCCTCCTGGACGGCGTCGGCCGCGTCCTCGTCGGAGCCGCTGAGGCGCAGCGCCAGGTTGTAGGCGCGGCGGGCGTAGCGCTCGTAGAGCGTCGCGAAGGCGTCGCCGTCACCCGCCGCGGCCGCCCGCGCCAGGCGCTCCTCTTCGCGCTCGAGCCCGGCGTCGCTGGTGGCCATCTCCTCCGCCATCGCCTCCAAGGTACCGCGCCGGCGCCCGCCCGCGAGCAGCCACGAGCGCGGCCTCGGATGGACGTCGAGTCGAGCGGGAAGTCCGGGTGCGAGCTCCATATACACCCGTACAACCGCCAGGGAGGCGAGAACTTACGCCCCCGAAAAGAAATTTCGGCGGCGGCGTAATTCGGCCGGGGCTGGCCCGTTGGAGGGGCACAAGGCAGCACCAACCAACGGACCAGGAGGTCACAGAATGCTCCGCAAGCTCACCACCAGGATCAGCCCCGCCTCGTGCTTGGCGATGGTCGCCCTCTTCGTCGCCCTCGGCGGCGGCGCCTACGCGGCGGCCGGCAAGATCGGCACGCCGGACATCAAGAACGGCGCCGTGACCAAGGTGAAAATCAAGAAGGAAGCGGTCACCACCGCGAAGATCAAGAACGACACGGTCACCGGCGCCAAGGTCAACGAGGCGAGCCTGGGGATCGTCCCCGACGCCTCGAAGCTGGCCGGCAAGCTCCCGAGCGGCTTCGAATCGAAGGGCTTCGGCGGCGCTGGCGACACCACGTTCGTCAACGTGCCGAAAAGCTCGGTGAAAACGGTCGCGACCCAGGCCCTGCCGGCCGGCACCTACCTGGTGCTTGCCCGCGGCGGCGTCAACAACAACAGCGGCTCAGTGGTCCCGGCCTCCGGAATCAGCTGCGAGCTGACCGCCGGCGGCGTCAGCCAGCAGGTCGACTTCGGCGCCCTCTCGAAAAACGGCGATCCGGGCGACCGCGAGGAGTTCGAGATGTTCGTCGTCTCCACCCTGCCCGCCGATGGGACGGCGACGCTCAGCTGCGACGCCGACTCCAACTGGAGCGGCAACGTCACCGACCCGACGATCGCGGCGGTCTCGCTGCAGCCGTAACGCTTGCCAGGGAGGCATGCGGCACGAGGGGCCGGGCGGATGCCCGGCCCCGTCGCCGTTCCGGCGCCGCGGACCCCTACGCGCAGACGCGGATCGAGAACCTGGCGACGAGGCTCTGGCCCGGCTCGACCAGCGGCAGCTCCGGCCCGCCCGAAACCAGCGCGTTGGTCGGCGCCGTCATCGGCTCGATCGCGACGGCGTCGGTATCGCTCGGGGCGTAGATCTGGGTGAAGGGGTAGCCCTCGCCGAGCCGCAGCTCCAGCCGCCGCCCGCCACCCTCGAGCGCGAAGGGCTCGGCCTCCGCCGGGGCGAGGAAGGCATCATCGTAGGTGCGCGTGCCAAGCGGTTCGGTCGCGATCTCGACCGCCTCCCGCTCCCCCGTCGGCAGCCCGCGCTCGTCGAGCGCAAGGCGCTCGCGCACCGGCGCCGCCAGCACCCAGTCGGCCCGCGGCACGCCTGGCAGGCATAGGTACGGGTGAAAGCCGAAGGAGATCGGAACCGCCTTCTCGCCGCTCGCCTCGACGGTGGTCGCGATCGTCAGCGTCGCCTGCTCCAATGTCGCCTCGATCCGCACCCGGTGCGGGAACGGGAAGGCGTCGAGTAGGTGCGGATAGGCACCGAAGTCAATGCCCGCGACGAGCACGCCGTCGCCGTCGCCGATCTCGGCGTGGCGCTCCACCTTCCAGCCCGGCGCCGCCGAGAGCAGGCCGTGCATCGCCAGGCCGTTGCCGTCGCGCTTGAGCGGCAGGTCTTCGAGCGTCAGGTCGA
>JBFXEM010000478.1:0-2527 GCA_050180135.1 Solirubrobacterales bacterium
CGAGAGGGCGATGCTGCCGAGCGGCGAGGCGGCCGCGGTGTCCCCTCCGACCGTGTCGCGAGTCAGCTCGACCGTGGCCTGCTTACGGCTCAGGCCGCTGTCCATCCGAGTCACGAAGAGGTCGAGTCCAGGGCCGGTGAAGGCAAGCGGGCGCGGCCCGGCCCCGGTCAGGAAGGCGACCGTGTAGCCGTCGCCGCTGAGCGCCGGCAACTGGCCGCTGATACTGGTCCGGTTCGCCTCCTGATCGGTCAACGGCCCGAAGCAGGGGCCGGTCGAGATCTGGTCGAAGTTGTTGCTGGAGCCGAGCGGGCAGGCCGGATCGTCGGGATCGGCGATCCCGGTGACGCGACGGGTCGGCGCGCCCGGGCCATCGGCGATTCGACGCCACAGGTAGTAGAGGAAGCTCGGGTCGGGGTTCTCACCGCCGAGCACGCTGGTCTGGGCGCCGGCGTTGCCGCCGGTCCAGGCGACGGTGGTCCCGTCGGCGCTGATCGCCCCGCCGACCGCACCGCCGGCGGGAAGCGCCGTCATCTGGCCGTTACCGGAGTCGCGCTGGCCGGTCACCAACCTGGTCGTCTCGGCGGCGCGGTCGCGGACGAAGAGCTGGCCGGCGGGAACGTCGACGGCGGCGCTCGCCGGGAGGTCGGTGGCCACCTCGGTGCGGAAGACCACCTTGCCGCCGTCGGCGCTGATCGCGACCGCGCGCGAAAGATCGCTCCCGGGTTCGCTGCCCGGAAACGGAACCGTCGGCGCACCGTAGGAGGCCGGGACGTCGCCGCCGTCGCGGGCCGAGACAAGGTCGTAGGCGCCAGCCGCGCCAATCGGCACCGACATGTCGCGGACGTAGACGTCGACGTTGTCGTTGAGGTCGGCGGGAATCAGCGGTTGGGCCGTCGCGAAAGCGACGAAGCGACCGTCAGCGGAGATCGCCGGGTTGGAGGCGCCGCGGCGCAGGAAAGCGTTGCTCGCTTCGTCGAAGACGTCGCCGTCGGCGACTTTCTCGAGGCGTTTGCTCGCGAGCTCGAATCGGAAGACGCCGCCGGCCCGGTACTGGCCTGGCGGATCCGGGTCGTCGTCGGCGAAGAAGTTCCGCGCCCTGGTCTGGATCGCGACGTAGCGACCGTCGGCCGAGATCGCCGCGAAGGTCGTCGCGTCGTCGCCCTGCTCGAGGCGCTGGAAGTCCGCCGAGAGGACCTGCGCCCCGTTGCCGTAGAAGGCCCCGGCCGGCACCGGCGCAACCAGCAGCGCAAGCGCCAGCGCCAGTCCGCCCCAACTTCGGGTGGTCACCGGACCCTCACGATCTTCGAGAAGGCGGTGCGGTTGCCGGCTTTGTCGCGGGCGCTGACCGTGACCCGGTAGTGGCCCGGGGCCGAGTAGGCGTAGGAGCGGGTAACCGTCGGGGCTTTCTTCCTCTTCGGCTCGCGGCTTGCCGCGGCGCCGGCTCGCGCCGCGCGCCCGGCGCCACCGAAGGAGACCTTCACCGAGCCCTTGCGCAGGGTCGAGGCCTCGCCCTTGCGGCCGTCGCTGACGACGACCGCCAGCCGCGGGCCGCGCTGGCGCAGCTTCACCCGCGGCGGCCGGCGGTCGACCAGGAGGTGCCCAACCCTGCTGCCGGTTTCCTGACCGACGTCATCGACGGCGTAGACCTGGATCCGGTGACGGCCGTTCTCGAGGTCACCGCCCTTCAGAAGCACGGACAGGCCGTGCAGCCCTTCGCGCACGGGCTCGTCATCGACGCTGACCGCATAGCGGACGCCGCCGATCGCGTTGGGGCTGTGGTCCCAGGCGATCCGGACCCTCGGCTTGCGCTGCCAACCGCTCGGGAGCAGGACGAGAAACGGGTCCGGGGGCGCGTCGACGACCGCCACCGCGATCTGGGCCCCCGCACCGCTGCCCTGGGACCAGGCGAGCACCGCATCACCGAGGCCCGAGCTGCCGAGCACCAGCCCGCCGACCGTGCCGCCGCGCGGCGCGCTCAGGTCGGTCACCTCGTTCACCCCGTCGGCGCGGCGCTCCTGCACCCTGACCGCGCCGGCGGCGCCGCGCTGCTCGATCCAGGCGACCACCCCCGCACCGGTTTCAGCCAGGTCGGCGAGCGGCGCGCCCGGGATCGAGCTGCCGCCGTCGTCGACCCGCTGCGGCTGCCCAGCCTCGAATTCCTCGCCGTCCCCAACCAGGGTCGCGGAACCGTCGGCGAAGGCGGCGAGGTACCTGCCGCGGGGATCGACGCCGATGCCGGGCGGTCCAAGCGCGGCGCGGACGCCGCCGTCGGCGAGCAGCGCCCCGGCGAACTTCTGCGCCGACTCGGAGAAGACGTCGGGCAGTTGGTTGAGCATCAGTCGCGGCGCCGTCAGCCTGCTCGCCGCTCCGGGCTGCTGGCGGAAGGCGACCGCCGTTTGACCGAAGCCAGCGACGTCGAGGGCAAAGGCGTCCACCGGCCCGCGCAGCGGCGCCCCTTCCCAGCTGGTCGGCGTAGCGAGGATCGGGACGCTGACGTTGGCCCCGAACAGCCGCCGCACCCAGACGC
>JBFXEM010000479.1:0-2525 GCA_050180135.1 Solirubrobacterales bacterium
TGCGATCGCCGGCGCTGGCGGCGAATCGGCCCAGCGCCGCCGCCCCCGCCGCCGGGTCGACCCCCTCGGCGAACTCGACCCCGGCCAGGCGCAGCTCGCCCGCGGTCAGGGTGCCGGACTTGTCGACGCAGATCGTGTCGACCGCCGCCAGGCTCTCCGACGCGCTCATCTGCTGGACGAGGGTGTCGCGTTTGGCCAGCCGTACCGCGGCGACCGCGAAGGTGACGCTCATCAGCAGCACCAGGCCCTCGGGGATCAGGGTGACGAGGCCGGCGGTGGCGGTCTGCGCCGCCTCGTGCAGGTCGACGTTGCGGATCGAGAGGCTGGCGATCAGCACCACCGCCAGCGGCAGCATCAGGTAGGTGCAGGCGATGATCACCCGGTTGACCTCTTCCTGCAGGGGCGAGGGCGGGTGGCGGAAGGCGCGCGCCTCGCCGGCGATGCTGCCCGCGTAGCTCTCGTCGCGAACAGCGTCGACCACGTAGTGGCCGGAGCCGGAGACGCAGAACGACCCCGAGAGGACGCGCTCGCGCTCGCCCTTGGGGATGCCGTCGGCCTCGCCGGTCAGCAGCGACTCGTCGACGGTCATCCCCCGCGAGCTGATCACCTCGCCGTCGGCGACGAGCTGGTCGCCGGGGCTGACTTGGACGACGTCGCCGGGGACGACCTCGGTTGCCAGCAGCTCGACCACGGCGCCGTCACGGACGACCCTGGCGTGGGGAGCGACCAGGACCGCGAGTTCGTCGAGCGTCTCCTTCGCCTTCAGCTCCTGGCGGATCCCGATCGTCGAGTTGACCACCGCGATCAGGCCGAAGATCGAGTCGGCCCAGAGCCCGAGCCCGATGTCGAGCACGAAGAAGACGGCGATGATCGCGTTGAAGAGGGTGAAGACGTTGCCGGCGACGATGCTCGCGGTCGAGCGCGAGGACGTCTCCGCGGGCGGTCCCAGCTTCCGCAGGCGTTTGTCGGCCTCTACAGCCGACAGGCCTTGCTCTGGCGATGGGTGGCCGTTTCCCACAGCGCTATTCAATAGGGTGGGCAGCGGGATGGCACTGAAGCTTGGAATCAATTTGGGCTATTGGGGGATTGGACCTGCCGGTCAGGAGGCCGCCGACCTCGTCCTCGAGGCCGAGCGACTCGGCTACGAGTCGGTCTGGGCGGCTGAGTCCTACGGCTCCGATGTCGTCTCAGTACTCGCCTGGCTGGCGGCGCAAACCACCGAGATCAACCTCGGTGCGGCGATCCTGCAGGTGCCGGCGCGCCCGCCCGCGGCCGCGGCGATGGCCGGGGCGACGATCGACAAGCTCTCCGGCGGCCGCTTCCTCTTCGGCTTCGGCCCCTCCGGCCCGCAGGTGTCGGAAGGCTGGTACGGCGTCCCCTACTCGAAGCCCTGGGGCCGCACCCGCGAGTACATCGAGGTGGTGCGCGCGATCATCGCGCGCGAGGGCCCACTCGAGCACAAGGGCGAGCACTACGAACTGCCGCTCGAGGGCGGCCAGGGCAAGGCGCTGAAGCTCAACTTCCATCCCGAGCGCAACGAGATCCCCGTCTTCGTCGGCGCGATCGGCCGCAAATCGGTCGAAATGGCGGCCGAGATCTGCGACGGCTGGATTCCGATCTTCTTCAGCGTCGACGCCTTCCAGGAGACCTGGGGAGAGCACCTGGAGGCGGGCTTCGCCAAAGGCGGGCGCCAGCGCTCGGACCTCGAGGTGAGCCCTTCGCTGCAGGTCGCGATCGACGGCGACCAGGACGCCGCCAAGAGCGTCGTCAAGGCCGGGCTGGTCCTCTACTTCGGCGGCATGGGGAGCCGCAAAACGAACTTCTACGTCGACCTCGCGCACCGCTTCGGGTTCGGCGAGGTCGCCGACGAGGTCCAGCAGCGCTTCCAGGACGGCGACCGCGCCGGTGCCTTCGAGGCGATGCCCGACGAGATCGTCGAGGCGACTTCCCTGGTCGGGACCGAGGCCGAGGTGGCGGCCCGGCTGGGGCGGTTCCGCGAGGCCGGGATCGACCGCCTGATCGTCTCACCGGTCCATGTAGAGGTGAGCGAGCGGATGCACACCCTCGAGCGTTTGGCCGCGCTGTCCGGGGTGACGGCGCGCGGCTGACCGTTTCGCATAACCTACCGCGCCGCACGGGTATGAAGATCGGTGTCCCGAAAGAGTCAGTGTCTGGTGAGCGCCGCGTCGCGCTGGTCCCCGACGTGGTCAAATCGCTGAAGAAGAACGAGCACGTCGAGGTGCTTATCGAGGGCGGCGCCGGCGAGGCCGCCGGCCACCCCGACTCCCAGTACAGCGACGCCGGCGCCGAGATCGTCGACGCCGCGGCTGCCTGGGGCGCCGACGTCGTGCTCCGGGTCGCGGTGCCGAGCAGCGAGGAGATCTCGAAGCTGCGCTCGGGCCAGCTCTACGTCTCCCACCTCAACCCCTGGGTCGCCGCCGAGACCAATAAGGCGCTCGCCGCCGCCGGCGTCACCGCCTTCGCGAGGGAGGCGCTCCCGCGCACGACCCGCGCCCAGGCGATGG
>JBFXEM010000480.1:0-2520 GCA_050180135.1 Solirubrobacterales bacterium
CCTTGCCGCCGCCGTGGACGAGGATGTAGATGCGGCGGAAGGCGCGCTTGTAGGCGCGGGTGCTGTGGGCGCCGTCGCGGGCTTTGCCCTCGCAGTCGTAGGCGGCGTAGACGTTGAGGCAGCGGTTGGGCTCGCCCAGGGGCCGGATGTAGACGGCCATCTTCTTGCTCCAGAAGAGCTTGTTGAGGCGCAGCAGGTACTCGTCGCCGCCGCCGCGGGCGATCGCGGCGGGGGTGATCAGCTCGTGGCCGTCGTTGTTGTCGGCGGTGGTGATGTGCAGCATCGGCCGTGCGCGCGCCGTCTGCCAGCGGCGGATCGACTCCGGGAAGTCGCTGCCCCAGGTGCGGAAGGACTGGATCACCGCGGGGTGGTGGGCGGTGTCGGTGCTGAAGGCGCCGAAGTCGGCGGGGTCGCCGGTGTCGGAGACGCCGAAGTAGACCTTCTTGCCGGGCGGTTCGAGGATCCCGGCTCGGGCCGAGCCGGCCAGGGCCAGGGCGGCGAGGGCGATCGCGGCAACGGCCAGCGTGCCGGCGAGGGCGGTGAGGTGAGGGCGGAGGTGCGTCATTCGTGACTTCTTCAGGCGGCGCGGGGACATGCTTCCCCGAACACGCGAAGAGGGGCGTATGCTCGCTTCTCGGTGAGGAGATTTCTCTATCGGGTGGCTGCTTGGGCGATCCCTGTCATCGCTCTGCTCGCTCCGGCCGGTGCGAGCGCCTCGGCCTCGGCTCCCTTCGGTCACGCCTGTCTGCCCGAGAACGGCGTCCGCTTCTGCCCGACCACCGACCTCGCCAGCCGCATTCCCTCCTTCGACGGGGTCCCGCTCGACGTCGACGTCACCCTGCCGGCGAGCGGCAAGGGCCCGTTCCCGACGATCGTGATGCTGCACGGCTTCGGCGGCGACAAGACCAACTTCGAGACGACGAGCCCGGGCGGGCCGGCGCCCGAGGAAGCCGGCAACGGCTCGACGATCTACCGCTACAACAACAACTTCTTCGCCCGCCGTGGCTACGCCGTCGTCAACTACAGCGCCCGCGGCTTCGGCAACTCCTGCGGCGGCGGCCCCAACGGCGACCACGCCGGCCCCTGCGGCCCCGGCTACATCCGCCTCGCCGACAGCCGCTACGAGGCGCGCGACACCCAGTACCTGCTCGGGCTGCTGGCCGACGAAGGGGTGACGAAGCCGCGCGCGATCGGGGTCACCGGGATCTCCTACGGCGGCGGCCAGAGCATCGAGCTGGCCTTCCTGCGCGACAAGATCCGCAAGCCGGACGGGGCGCTGGCGCCCTGGCGCAGCCCCGCCGGCAAGAAGATGCGGATCGCCGCCGCCTACCCGCGCTGGCCCTGGTCTGACCTGGTCGCGGCGCTGATCCCCAACGGCCGCTACCTCGACACCGAGATCGCGCCGAAGGGCCAGAGCCTGGAACCGTTCGGGGTGCCGATCGCCAGCTACCTCAGCGGCCTCTACCTGACCGGGTTCCTCAGCGGCTACTACTGCGGCGGCGCCCCAGCCTCGACTCCCTGCACCGACGCCGAGGCCAACATCACCCAGGACTTCGCCTACATCCAGCAGGGGGCGCCGCTCTCGCCGCCGGCCCAGGCCGCCCTGGCCAGCGTCTACCGCAACAGCGGCGGCTACCCGATCCGCTTCCTCGAGGGGTTCGAAGGGACGGCGCCGCTGCTGATCGAGAGCGGCTGGACCGACGACCTCTTCCCGCCCGAACAGGCGCTGCGCGTCTACGCCTACCTGCGCAAGAACGACCCGGCGCTGGCGCCCAGCCTGCAGCTCGGCGACCTCGGCCACAGCCGCGGCTCCAACAAGGCGACGGTCAACCACGCCTTCAACGACCAGGCGGCGCGCTTCTTCGCCCACAACCTGCTCGGCGCCCGCAAGCGCGGGCCGGCCCCGGGCTCGGTCACCGCCTTCACCCAGACCTGCCCGATCGCGACGCCCGACGGCGGCCCCTTCAAGTCGAAGCTGTGGAAAGAACTGCACCCCGGCCGCTTCACGATCGGCTCCGCGGCGGCGCAGGAATTCACCTCCGCCGGCGGCCTCGCCACCGTCAGCAAAGCCTTCGAGCCGACCTTCGGCACCACCGACGCCTGCAAGACGATCCCGCTCACGCCCGAGCCCAACACCGCCGTCTACTCGCGCCCGGTCCAGAAGGGCTTCACGATGCTGGGGCTGCCGACGGTCTCGACCAAGGTCTACTCGACCGGCCAGTACGGCCAGATCGTCGCCCGCCTCTGGGACATCTCGCCGGAAGGCACCCAGCTGCTGGTCAGCCGCGGCGTCTACGCGCTCGAAAACGGCCAGGGCGGCCAGATCGAGTTCCAGCTGCACGGCAACGGCTACAACTTCGCCAAGGGGCACACGGTCCAGCTCCAGCTGCTCGGCCGCGACACCACCACGTACCAGGCCGGCAACTTCCCCTTCACGGTCCGCACCTCGGGTCTGACCGTGGAACTGCCGACGGTCCAGAGGAAGCCTCGGTAGGGGTTGCGGGGGGAGGGGGGGGGGGG
>JBFXEM010000481.1:0-2517 GCA_050180135.1 Solirubrobacterales bacterium
CTGCCTCGAGCGCGGCGAGCTTCCCTTCCGCGATTCGCTGACCGGACGTACGCCGGCGGTGCCGTCGAACACCGGCCGGCTCGCGCTCGATCGAGGCGACGTCCTGCGGGTGACGGGCAACGGAGGTGCGGGAGCGGGCGATCCGCTGTTGCGCGACCCCGAGCTCGTTGCCGCCGACGTCCGCGACCGTTACGTGACCGCGAAGAACGCGCTCGCCGCCTATGGCGTGGTCCTCGACGACGCCGGGGCGGTCGACGTGTCCGCCACCGAGAAGCAGCGAGCGGAGATCCGTCGCGGGCGGATCGGTGCCGACCCCGAGCGCACCCAGGGCCAGCCCAGCACCCCCGGTGTCGCCGTGGCCATCGGTGCCGAGTCGACCTGGGAGTGCGCTTGCTGCAGCGGCGACATGGGCCCGATCGACGCCGACTGGCGGCAGCATGCGGTCTCCGTCCAGACGCCGGCCGTCGAGCACTTCGAGGCCCTGGACATGTACGTGAAGCCGCGGCAGGGGGAGACCGCCTTCGTCGTCGAGGACCACTTCTGTCCGCACTGCGCCGGGTTGATCTTCTCCCAGTGTTACCCGCAGGGTTCTCCGGGCGTCGCCGTCGCGCGACTGGCGC
The DNA here is from genome assembly GCA_050180135.1 of Solirubrobacterales bacterium. Lineage (GTDB taxonomy): Bacteria > Actinomycetota > Thermoleophilia > Solirubrobacterales > 70-9 > VAYN01. The sequence goes on from JBFXEM010000481.1 coordinate 621, forward strand.
TGGCCTAGGAGCCGGAGATGGAGTTCCTGGTCGAGATCGACGTCGCGATGCCGACGCACCTGCCGGAGGACGAGCTGGCGGAGTTGCTTGCCAACGAGCGCCGTCAGGGACGCGAATTCCTCGAGCAGGGCCGGATCAAGCACATCTGGCGCGTCCCCGGGGCGATTCGCAACGTCGGCGTCTGGGAGGCTGCGGACGCGACCGAGCTGCACGAGGCGATCGCCTCGCTGCCGTTCTTCCCCTGGATGACGAACAAGGTCACCCCGCTCGCCCGGCACCCGATCTCGGGCGGCTGAGGCCGATCGTGGGTCGCCCGAAACGAAAGGACAAAGAGATTGAGTGAAGTCTTCATAGTCGCCGAGCTGGAGTTCGCACCCGGTCAGGAAGAGCAGGCCTTGGCGCTGGTGGCCGAGCTCTGCGAGCAGACGCACGCCAAGGACGACGGCTGCCTGCTCTATGGCATCCACCGCGTCGTCGGCGACGACCTCCGGGTTCTGCTGATCGAGAAGTGGCGCTGCCGCGACGACCTCGACCGGCACCTCGCCTCCGAGCACGTCAAGGAGAAAAGATCGAAGGAGGCTGGCCTATTCGCGGGGCCCGCGAAAGTCAGCTTCCTCGAGCCGGCCGGCTTTGGCCTGCCGAGCATGGCGCGGATCTAGGCGCGGCGGTCGCTGCCGCCGCCGTCGAGATCGGCGCTGGCGAAGCCGAGATCGCGCAGGTTGTTGGGTAGTCGGGCGCTTGCAGGTACCACGCCATGTAGTTCAGGGCCGCGAGGACGACTGGCGTCCCGGAGGACGGGGCCGCCTCGTAGGAGGCCTGTCGATCGCCTCGAGGTAGGCGCTCATCGCCGCGATCGGCCTACCGTAGCCGTGGCCCCGCGGCTCGACGCTGACGCGATGGCTTACGCCGATCCCCAATACGAAGCGCCCGGGATATGCCTCGCCCAAGGTCTGACCGGCAGCGTTCATCGCGTCGCGTCGACGCCGACCGGACCGAGTCGGTCGCGAAGCAACGAGATTTCGAATTCCCATTTGATTTGAACTAAGATGGCGGGGTGGCTGTCGGGCGGCAATTCGAGTACATCCTCTACGAGGTCGAGGACCAGGTCGCCTGTATCACTCTGAACCGCCCGGAGAAGCTGAACGCACTGATCGACCCCGCCTACCAGGAGCTGGCCGAGGCGCTCGACATGGTTGACGCCGACGACGAGGTCAGGGCCCTGATCGTTACCGGCGCGGGCCGGGGGTTCTGCGCCGGGCGCGACGTCTCCGGCGGCGGCGACACCTTCAACTACGACGCCGGGGTGGGCCAACACCGCGATGTCGGCGGGCTGCTGACTCTGCGCCTCTTCCGTTGCTTGAAGCCGATCATCGCCGCCGTCAACGGGCCGGCGGTCGGGATCGGGGCGACGATGCTGCTGCCGATGGACGTGCGACTGGCCTCGGTGGACGCCCGCTTCGGCTTCGTCTTCGCGCGGCGCGGCATCGTCAACGAGGCCGCTTCGAGCTGGTTCTTGCCGCGTGTGGTCGGGATAAGCCGGGCGCTGGAATGGGCCACGACGGGCCGGGTCTTCGATTCCGCCGAGGCGCTCGAGGGAGGCCTGGTGCGAAGCGTCCACGCGGCGGACGACCTGCTGCCAGCGGCGCGGGAGCTGGCGCGGGAGATCGCCGACAACGCGGCGCCGGTCTCGGTCGCGCTGATCCGCCAGATGATGTGGCGGATGCTCGGTGCCGACGACCCGATGGAGGCGCACAAGATCGACTCGCGTGCCGTCGCCGCCCGCGGCGCCTCGGCCGACGCTCGCGAGGGCGTTACCGCGTTCCTCGAGAAGCGTCCGCCGCAGTTCCCGATGCGGGTCAGCGACGGCATGCCGGATTTCTTTCCCTGGTGGGAAGAG
>JBFXEM010000482.1:0-2514 GCA_050180135.1 Solirubrobacterales bacterium
CCTGATCCACGGGATGGGCGAGCTTCACCTCGAGGTGATCGTCGACCGGATGCTGCGCGAGTTCAACGTCGAGGCGAACGTCGGCAAGCCGCAGGTCGCCTACCGCGAGACGATCCGCAAGCGGGTCGAGAAGGTCGAGGCGCGGTTCGTGCGCCAGACCGGCGGCCGCGGCCAGTTCGGCCACGTCGTCATCAACCTCGAGCCGGCACCCGGTGAGGGCTTCGAATTCGAGAACAAGATCAAGGGCGGCGTCATCCCCGGCGAATTCATCGGACCCGCCGAGCAGGGGATGCGCGAGGCGCTCGAGAACGGCGTCAAGGCCGGTTACCCGATGGTCGACGTCAAAGTCGAACTGGTCGACGGTTCCTACCACGACGTCGATTCCTCGGAGATGGCCTTCAAAATCGCCGGCTCGATGGCGATCCAGGAGGGTGCCCGCAAGGCCAACCCGGTCCTGCTGGAGCCCGTGATGGCGGTCGAGGTGGTCACCCCCGAGGACTTCCTCGGCGACGTGATCGGCGACCTCTCCCGCCGCCGCGGCAAGGTCCAGGGACAGGAGCAGCGCGGCAACGCGCTCTCGGTCCAGGCCTACGTCCCGCTCGGTGAAATGTTCGGCTACGCGACCGACTTGCGATCCTCGACCCAGGGCCGAGCCAGCTACACGATGCAGTTCGAGCGCTACGAAGAGGTCCCCGGCAACATCGCCGAAGAGATCGTCGAACACCGCTCTGGAGGCCAGGACGGAGCCAGTTCCTAGACCCAACCGCGACCGAGGGCCACATCTGGCTATATTTCCCAGGTTCGCCCGCAGGCAGGGCCGAGCACCCTGCCCCGCAGAGTTCCACCGACTTAAGCACCTAAATCAGACAGAACACGACTTCGAAAGGTAGAACGGAGAGAGATGTCAAAGGAGAAGTTCGAGCGCGATAAGCCGCACGTGAACGTCGGAACGATTGGTCACATCGACCACGGGAAGACGACGCTGACGGCCGCGATCACCCAGACGCTCTCGACCGTGGGCGGCGCCGAAGCTCAGAGCTTCGCCGAGATCGACAACGCTCCCGAGGAGAAGGAGCGCGGGATCACGATCGCGACCTCCCACGTCGAGTACGAGACCGAGAACCGGCACTACGCCCACGTCGACTGCCCGGGCCACGCCGACTACGTGAAGAACATGATCACCGGTGCCGCGCAGATGGACGGCGCGATCCTGGTCGTGTCCGCCGCCGACGGCGTCATGCCCCAGACCCGCGAGCACATCCTGCTCGCCCGTCAGGTCAACGTCCCGCACGTCGTCGTCTTCCTCAACAAAACCGACATGGTCGATGACGACGAATTGATCGAGCTCGTCGAAGAGGAGGTCAAGGACCTGCTCAACGAATACGACTTCCCGGGCGAAGAGACCCCGATCATCAAGGGCTCGGCGCTGAAGGCGCTGGAAGGCGACGAGGAGGCCCAGAAAGCCGTCTTCGAGCTGGCCGCGGCCCTCGACTCCTACATCCCGGAGCCGGTCCGCGAGCTCGACAAGCCCTTCCTGATGCCGATCGAGGACATCTTCTCGATCACCGGCCGCGGCACCGTCGCCACCGGCCGCGTCGAGCAGGGGATCGTCAACACCGGCGACGAGGTCGAGATCGTCGGGATCAAGGACACGACCAAAACCACGGTCACCGGCGTTGAGATGTTCCGCAAGATCCTCGACGAGGGTCAGGCCGGCGACAACATCGGCGCCCTCCTGCGCGGCACCAAGCGCGAGGAGATCGAGCGCGGCCAGGTTCTCTGCAAGCCGGGTTCGATCACGCCGCACACCAAGTTCAAAGCCGAGGTCTACTGCCTGAAGAAGGAGGAGGGTGGTCGTCACACGCCGTTCTTCTCCGGCTACCGGCCTCAGTTCTACTTCCGCACCACGGACGTGACCGGGATCGCCAATCTCCCTGAGGGGACGGAGATGGTGATGCCGGGTGACAACGTCGAGATGACGATCGAGCTGATCCAGCCGATCGCCATGGATCCAGGCCTGCGGTTCGCCATCCGCGAGGGTGGCCGCACCGTCGGCTCGGGGGTCGTCGCTGAGGTAATCGAGTAGCGACTCCCACCGGGGCGGGCACCAGCCCGCCCAACCCGCGCCCATCCGGGCGCGGGACAACTGCAAAGACATACGACCGGGGCGGCGCCCCAAGCATCAGGGGCCCCGCCCTCTTTGCGCCCTCAGTGGGGCAGAGAACAGACGAGAAGAAACAGAGAGACAGCAGGCAAAAGTGGCAGCCATAGCGGCACAGAAAATCCGAATCAGGCTCAAGGCGTATGACCATGACGCCATCGATCGCGCTGCCCGCGAGATCGTCGAGACCGCCGAGCGCACCGGCGCCAGCGTCTCCGGCCCGGTCCCGCTGCCGACCGAGAAAAACGTCTACTGCGTGATCCGCTCGCCGTTCAAGGACAAGGACTCGCGCGAGCACTTCGAGATCCGCACCCACAAGCGGCTGATCGACATCCTCCAGCCTTCGCCGAAAA
>JBFXEM010000483.1:0-2514 GCA_050180135.1 Solirubrobacterales bacterium
CTTGGGCATCGCCGCCCACTCTATGAGGCGGGGACTACGGAGCTCAGACCGCCCCCAAGCACTTCGCCCAACTCACCGACTATCTCGGCTGGGTAGTCCTCGAGCTGGGCTCCGGTGTAGCGGCGCACGTCGTAGCCCAGAAGCCGGAGCGCCATGTCGCGCTGGTGGTCTGCCTCGAAGGAAGTCGTGCTCCAGGCCAGAGCGTGAGCGATCGGTCGGGAGCTCGAGCTCGAGCCTCATGAACTCGGCCTGTCGCTTGGCGCGGCGCACGAGATAGGGCTCGAGCGTCTGTCGGAGGTCTTCGATCGTCCTGCGGGGCGACGTCACAGGGATCCGCTCGCGCCGAATCACCTCTCCACTTCTTCTGAGAGAGGGAGATCGATGAAGGACGACCCCCGCTCGTTGAAGCTTGCCGCTCCTACTGGGTGAGGTGACGTGGACGGGTCCTCCTCCCGGCTTCAGGAATCCCCAGAGGTAGGCGGCGCTCTGATGGCTCAAGGCAGCGCCCTCGCCCGAGGCCAGCACCGCCGCCGTGTAGCGCTGCCACTCGTTCGGGGAGCGGTGGCTCACCGCGTAGACGCCGCGGTGCAGGCGGTGCAGGCGCCCGCGCCGCACCCACCCCGAGACCGTCGGCCGTGAGATCCCGAGCTCAGCGAGCTGAGCCGAGCTCACGACGCCGTGCGGTCGCGGGGCGGTCCGCGCGAGCTCGGACGTTGCCCTGTCGAGTTTGTTCGACACGTCTGAACAAAGTCGATAGGGCCGGTCTCTCTCCCCGGTCGCGAACCTAACATGGGGCTGGTGAAGCGCCATGCGATCTCGCTCCTGCTCGCGGCGGCCCTGCTGGTCCTGCCCGCGGGTGCCGCCGGAGCAACCAAGGAGCGCTCACGCGAACCGTTCTTCCCGCGGGCCGGCAACGTCGGCTACGACGCCGTGGGCTACTCGGTCGATCTCGCCTTCCAGCCCCGCAACGGGCGGATCGAGGCGACGGCGCGGATCGGGGCGGTGGCCGAGCAGCGGCTCTCGCGCTTCTCGCTCGACCTGCACGGGCTGACCGTCACCGCGGTCGAGGTCGACGGCGAGCGGGCCCGCTTCAACCGCGGCCGCGACAAGCTGAAGATCGAGCCGCGCACCCCGGTCCAGGCTGGCGCCGGCTTCAAGGTCACGGTCCACTACCAGGGCAGGCCGCGCACGATCACCGACCCCGATGGCGGCCAGGAGGGCTGGATCCCGACCCACGACGGCGCCTTCGCGGTCGGCGAGCCGCTCGGCACCGCCGCCTGGCTGCCCTGCAACAACGTGCCAGCCGACAAGGCCGCCTTCCAGATCGCCCTGACCGTGCCGAGCCGGCTCAAGGCCGTCTCCAACGGGCACCTGCTGAAGGTCGCCCGCGGCGGCGGCCGCACCACCTACACCTGGCGCGAACCGGGGCCGATGAGCCCCTATCTGGCACTGGTCGACATCGGCCGCGGCAGGCTGCGCGCCGGCGAGATCGCCGGCCTTCCCGCCTGGACCCTGATCGACCCGCTGCAGGAAAAGTACGCGCTGCCGGTCCTGGCCAAGCTCGGCGCGGTGATCCGCTTCGAGGAAGAGCTGTTCGGCCCCTACCCGTTCGAAACCGTGGGGTCGGTGGTCGATTTCGCACCCCGGCTCGGCTACGCGCTGGAGACCCAGAGCCGCCCGATCTACGCCTTCGTCCCGGACCTGACCACGGTCGTGCACGAGACCGCGCACCAGTGGTTCGGCAACTCGGTCGGCCTCGAGCGCTGGCCCAACATCTGGCTGAACGAGGGCTTCGCGACCTGGACCGAGTGGTACTACGCGGAGCGCCACGGCGGCCGCAGCGCCCGCCAGACGTTCCGCAAGCTCTACGGCATCCCCGCTTCCAACCGCGAGCTCTGGGAACCGCCGTCCGGCCATCCCGGCAGCGCCAAGAACCTCTTCGCGACCTCGACCTACGTGCGCGGCGCGAGGGCGCTGGAGGCGCTGCGGATCAAAGTCGGGACGAAGCCGATGCTGCGGGTGCTGCGGCGCTGGGCCACCGCCCACGCCTACGGGAGCGCCAACATCGAGCAGTTCATCGCCCACGCCGAACGGGTGACCGGCGAGAACCTCGGCCCGCTCTTCCAGCGCTGGCTCTACCAGCGCGGCAAGCCCTAGCGGGGACGGCTGTTCGAGTGCTCGCGGCCGCACTCAAGCGGCCGCGAGGGCGGCCGACACCTATTGAAAAGGCTTCCCCTCCCAAACCGAAGGAGCGCTCGCATGTCCTCCCCCGACCTCACCGCCGCCTCGCAGGCTCTGATCGACTCCGACGAAACCGTGCTCGCCGCCGGGATCTTCTCGATCCCCGACTCGGTCGCCTCGCTGACCAAGGGCAGCCTCGCCGCCGCTATCGCGATCCCCGGCGGCACCAACCCGATCCTCGACGGCGCCGGCAACGTCGCGGCGCGGGAAATGGCCCGCGCCCAGGAGGCCGCGGCGAAGGGGATGACCGAGCGCATGGTCGTCGCCGTCACC
>JBFXEM010000484.1:0-2512 GCA_050180135.1 Solirubrobacterales bacterium
GGCGCCGCTGCTGGCGGCCGCGAGCGCGGGCGAGGAGACCTTCGTGGACATCGCCGAGCTCCCGCCCGTGCTGCAGGACATCTCGGTCGTCGTCCCCAGGGACGTCGCCTTCGCCGCGGTGCGGGCCGCGGTGCTCGCCGGAGGCGGCGAGCTGCTGCGCTCGACCTGCCTGATCGTCTCCTTCGAGGGCGAGCAGATCGGCGCCGACAAGGTCAGCCTCACGCTGACGCTCGAGTTCCGCGCTCCCGACCGCACCCTCACCGAGGCCGAGGTGAACGATGTTCGGGCGGCGATCAAGCAGAGCCTGGAGGCCGTCGGGGGGTCGCTGCGTGAATGAGCTCGGCGCACAGCCCCTCGCCGGCGACCCCGCCGCCCGCGTCCTCGTCGCCGGCGCCAACGGCTTCACCGGCGCGCTGGCGGCGAAGATCGTCTGGGAGCACCCGCGCCTGCGGCTGCTCGCGGCGACCTCGCGCAGCGATGCCGGCAAGACGATCGAATCGATCTACCCGCGCTACCGGGTGCCGGTGACGCTGACCGAGCTCGACCTCGACCGGATCGAGGGGATCGACGCCGCGATCGTCGCCTACCCGCACGGGGCGGCGGCGCCGACGGTGGCGGCGCTGCGGGCGGCCGGCGTCCTCGTCGTCGACCTCTCGGCCGACTTCCGCCTGCGCGACCTCGCCACCTACGAGCGCTGGTACGGCGAGCACGGCGCCCCGGCTCTGTTCGGGACCGGCGTCTACGGGCTCAGCGAGATGTACCGCGACGAGTTGCGCGAGGCGACCCTGGTCGCGACCCCCGGCTGCTACCCGACCGCGAGCGTGCTGGGCCTGGCGCCGCTGGCCGAAAAGGGCCTGATCACCGACGTCAGCATCGCCGCCATGCAGGGCACCTCCGGGTACGGGCGCAGCAGCGACGACCTCGTCCACTTCAGCGCGATGACCGAGAACGCCTTCCCCTACAAGACCGAGGGCCACCGCCACCGGCCGGAGATCGAACAGGAGCTGCTGGCGCTCGGCAGCCCGGCGACGGTCGCCTTCGTGCCGCACCTGCTGCCGCTCGACCAGGGCGAGCTGGCGAGCTGCTTCGCGACGCTGGCCGAGCCGACCTCCAAGGAAGCGGTGCGGGCGCTCTACCGCGAGCGCTACGCCGACGAGCCCTTCGTGCACGTGCTCGACGGCCCGCCGAACCTGCGCGCCCTGCGCGACACCAACGAGTGCCACGTCTACGTCACCGTCGAGGAGCACGGCAAGGTGATGGCCTTCGCGGCGATCGACAACATCTGGAAGGGCGCTTCCAGCCAGGGCGTGCAGAACCTGAACCTGATGCTGGGGCTGGACGAGACGGAGGGACTGCTGTGAGCTTCTTCAGGTCCAGGTGGGTCGAGGCGCCGGCCGGAGTCGAGGAGCTCGACCCGGCTCAGCTGGCGCCCGGCTTCCGCGCCGGCGGCGCCCACTGCGGCCTCAAGAAGGGCGGCGGCACCGACGTCGGCCTGCTCGTCTGCGACGAGGAGGACGTCAGCTCGGCGATGGTGCTGACCCGGAACGCTTCCGCGGCGGCGCCGATCCGCGTCTGCCGCAACCTCACCGACCTCGCCCGCGTGCGCGCCGCGGTCGTCAACTCCGGCAACGCCAACGCCGAGACCGGCGAGAAGGGCTACGCCGACGCCTCCGACATGTGCCGCCGCGCCGCCGACGCGCTCGGGCTCGAGGCGTCCCAGGTCGCCGTCGCCGAGACCGGAACGATCGGCGTGCCGTTGCCGATCAGCGCCGTCCTGCTCGGAATCGAGGAGGCCGCCGCCGGCCTCTCGGCCGCCGGTGGCGAGGTCTTCTCGAACGCGATCTGCACGACCGACCGCTGGCCCAAGTCCTGCACCCTGACCGTGGACGGCGTGACCCTTTCCGCCCAGGCGAAGGGAGCGGGGATGATCGAGCCGAACATGGCGACGATGCTCTGCTTCGTCCAGACCGACGCCGTCGTCGAGGACCCCGCGGCGGCGCTCGCGGCCGCCACCGACGCCTCCTTCAACCGGATCACCGTCGACGGCCAGATGAGCACCAACGACTGCGTCCTCCTGCAGGCGACCGGCGCCAGCGGCAGGCCACTGCCGGCAGGCCTGCTGGAGGCGGTCCTGACCCAGCTCGCGATCGAGATCGTCCGCGACGGCGAGGGCGCCGTCCGGGTCGCCCGGATCACGGTCAGCGAGGCCGCCTCTGCCGCCGAGGCCGAGCGGGTGGCGCGGGCGATCGCCAACTCGCCGCTGGTGAAGACGGCGCTGTTCGGGCGCGACCCAAACTGGGGCCGGATCGCCCAGGCCGCCGGCGCGGCGCTGGCCGGCGAGGACCTGGTGGAGATCGGCGCCGAGGCGATCGACGCCGCCGAGCTCGGGGCCGAGACCGAGGAGGCGGAGATCGGGCTGGCGCTCGGCCGCGGCGAGCACGCCGCCGCGGTCTGGTTCTCAGATCTCGGCTACGAGTACGTGCGGATCAACGCGGAGTACACGACGTGAGGA
>JBFXEM010000485.1:0-2512 GCA_050180135.1 Solirubrobacterales bacterium
GCCTACGGGGTCGACGCCAACCAGGACGGCGTCGCCGATCCCAACAAGCCCGAAGACGCGATCTTCGCCGCCGCCTCCTACCTCAGCGCCTCGGGGATGCCGGCCGACGTCTACGGCGCGATCTTCGCCTACAACCACGCCGACTGGTACGTGGCCGACGTGCTCGCCAACGCCGCCTGCTTCGCGCAGGAAGTCGGTGGCCCGGGCATCACCGCCTCCAGCCTGACGCCGAAGATCCAGGTCTTCAAATGCACCCCGGCCGAGGGCTGGCGCAAAGAGATCCCGGCCCTCTACCTGCGCGCCTTCGAGGACGCCGCCGCCCGTTACGAGCTCGGCAAGCGAGGCGTCTGGACGCTGGCGGCGATCGCCCGGCTGGAGTCCGACTTCGGCCGCGGGATGAGCAAGGCGCAGCTGGAAGAAACAGGGCCGCTCGGACTCGACGGCAGCGAGTGGAAGCAGTTCGCGGTCGACGGCGACGAGGACGGTCGGATCAGCCGCGAAGACCCGGTCGACTCGGCGGCGACGCTGGCCCGGCTGATCTGGTCGCGCGGGTCGATCGAGGCCGGCGTCTTCTCCCACAACCAGGCCGAGTGGTACGTGCAGGAGGTGCTGAGCCAGGCCGACGCGATGGCCGGCCAGTGCAAGGTCCGCTACGCCGACTGGGCCCTGGCGCCGCTGGAAAGCGGCTTCGTCACCCCCGGCGCGCAGGCGGTCCTGATGGGCAAGCTGGCAAGCGCGCCGCGCGGCGCGCCGGAGGCGGTCAAAGCGGTGATCGCCGCCGCCAACTCGATTACCCACACGCCCTACGTCTGGGGCGGCGGGCACGGCTCCTGGTACTCCTACGGCTACGACTGCTCGGGCTCGGTCAGCTACGCCCTGCACGGCGCCGGCCTGCTCGACACCCCCCTGGTCTCCGGCGCCCTCGCCGGCTACGGCGAACCCGGCCCCGGCAAGTGGATCACGATCTACGCCAACGCCACCCACGTCTACATGGAAGTCGCCGGCCTGCGCTTCGACACCGTCGGCAACTTCGGCGGCGAAACGGGTCCGCGCTGGCACAACGAGCCTCCGTATCCCGAAGGCTTCGAAGTTCGGCACCCGACCGGTTACTGAGCGGACGGTCCGGTAGGTCCCTGGGCGAATTGAGTCGCGTCCCCTAAAGGGGACAGCTCCCGATGTTGGTGCGCGCCTATGGCGCGCAGATATCGGATTGCATTTCCGCGGCCTTCGGCCACATTCGCCCAGGGACCTACCGGACCGCCCACCAACACGCAGCGGCTGACGAACTCGAGAGCCCGTCCCTCGAAAGCTGAAGACTCAAGGGACCTTGGGTCCTTAGCTGCTCGAGGGACGGGAGGCATCCGTTGAGGAGGTCGTGACGCGCTCTCCGGGAATGTCGCCGAAGGCGGCGATATGCAATCTGAGTCTTGCTCGCCATAGGCGAGCAGCGCCGTTGGGAGGCTCGCCCGAAGGGCGGCCGACTCAATTCCCGGAGAGCGCGTCACGACCTCCCCGCCGGACGGCTATCTTGTCCTCAACTTCGAAAGAGGGAGCGGGAATGCCTACTTATCTGATGCTTACCAACCTGACCGCCGAGGGCGTGCGGACGCTGAAGAACAACCCCAGCCGCGTGGCCGAGGTCAACAAAGAGGTCGAGCAGATCGGTGCCAAGGTCGTGGCCCAGTACGCGACGCTCGGCCAGTACGACTTCGTCACCGTGGTCGAGGCGCCCGACGCCAGCACGATGGCCAAGGTCTCGGTCGAGCTCGGCTCGCGCGGGACGATGACCTCGCAGACCCTGACCGCGATCCCGGCCGAGGACCTGGCCGGCTCGCTGTAGAGGTTCTGTTGAGGGCGGGTCGTTGAAGGCGCTCGTAGTCGGCGGAGGCGGTCGCGAGCACGCGATCGTGCGAGCACTGCGGCGCTCCGCCCACGCCCCCGACGTCCTCTGCGCGCCCGGCAACGCCGGCATCGCCGCCGACGCCGAGTGCCTCCCGGGGGTGGCGGCCGACGACGTCCCGGCCCTGGTCGCCGCCGCCCGCGAGCACCGCGTCGACCTCGCGGTGATCGGTCCGGAGATGGCGCTGGTCGCCGGCGCCGGCGACGCCCTGGAGGAGGCCGGGATCCCGACCTTCGGCCCCAGCCAGGCCGCCGCCGAGCTCGAGGGCTCGAAGGCGTTCGCCAAGGAGCTGATGCGGGAGGCAGACGTGCCGACCGCCGCCCACGTGCTCCTGTACAGCCGCGAGGAGGCGCTCGAAGCACTCGCCGAGGCCGCTTACCCGACCGTGCTCAAGGCCGACGGGCTGGCGGCCGGCAAGGGTGTGATCCTCTGCGACTCCGAGGCCGAAGCACGCGAGGCGATCGACGTCTTCTTCACCGAGCGGCGCTTCGGGGAGACGACCGTGGTGCTGGAGGAGTTCCTCGAGGGCGAGGAGCTCTCGCTGCTGGCACTCTGCGACGGCGAGAACGTGGTGCCGCTGGCGCCGGCCCAGGACTACAAGCGGATCTTCGA
>JBFXEM010000486.1:0-2511 GCA_050180135.1 Solirubrobacterales bacterium
GCGAGCTCGACCTGATCGCCAACGAGGAGAGTCGCCGCACCTTCCGCGTCCGCGCCCGCACGATCACCGAGATCCGTCGCTGGCTGGACGAACACGGCTACGTCGAGGTCGAGACGCCGGTCCTGCAGCCGCTCTATGGCGGCGCTCTGGCGCGGCCCTTCGTCACCCACCACAACACCCTCGACCGCGATCTCTACCTGCGGATCGCCACCGAGCTCTATCTCAAGCGGCTGATCGTCGGTGGCATCGACCGCGTCTATGAGCTCGGCAAGGACTTCCGCAACGAGGGCGTGTCCCACAAGCACAACCCCGAGTTCACGATGCTCGAGTGGTACGAGGCGTACGCCGACTACGAGAAGACCGCGCACGACCTCGAGCTGCTGGTCGCCGAGACCGCCGAGCGGGTGCTGGGGACGACCGTGGTCAAACGGGGCGAGGTCGAGATCGACTTCGCGCCGCCATGGCGCCGGATCACCCTGCGCGAGGCGATCCTCGAGCGCTCCGGCATCGACATCTCCGAGCACCCGAGCCGCGAGGCGCTGGCACAGGCGATCGGCGGCAAGGTCGATCCGAAGGAGGGCTGGGGCAAGCTGGTCGACGGGTTGCTCTCGCGCGACGTCGAGCCGGGGCTGATCGCGCCGACCTTCATCCTCGACTACCCGACCGAGCTCTCGCCCTTCGCCAAGGCGCACCGCTCCGAGCCGGGGCTGGTCGAGCGCTGGGAGGCCTTCGCCGGCGGGGTCGAGATCGCCAACTCCTTCAGCGAGCTCAACGACCCGGACGAGCAGCGGCGGCGCTTTGAACAGCAGGCGACCGAGATCGCCCGCGGCGACGACGAGGCGCAGCCCTACGACGAGCTCTTCGTGGAAGCGCTCGAACAGGGGATGCCGCCGACCGGCGGCGTTGGCCTCGGCATCGACCGCCTGGTGATGATGCTGACCGGCGCTTCCAGCATCCGCGAAGTGCTGCTGTTCCCGGCGATGAAGACGTGATCGCCGCTCCCGGCTAGGCCGGTCGCGTCGCCAGGTCTTCCCTGACTTCGGCGGCCAGCCGCTCGCGGTAGCCGTCGAGCGTCTTCGCCGATAGCCCTGGCGCCTCGGCCTGCAACTCCGCTTCGGCGACCGGCCCCCGCGGTCCGGCGATCACGGCGATCCGGTCGGCGCGCTTGCTGCCGTCCCCAGCCACCGCCAGGGCGCCCACCGCCCCGCCGGGCAGGGGTCCGCTGAGCACGCGGTCGGGCTTGAACGCGAGCTTCGCCTCGGCGTGCGTGGCCGCGAACTTCAGCGGTTCTTCCAGGGTCAGTTCGCGCTCGGCCGCGTAGGCGCGGTAGAAGGCCTCCTCCGCGTACTTGGCGGCGCTCTGGCCGATCCGGCTGCGATAGGAGAAGGTGAAGATGATCAGGATCAGCCCCAGCTCGATCGCCGCCAGCGCCAGGTAGAACCCTTCGCTGAGGAAGACGATCGGCAGCGCGATCCCGGGCACGTTGAGAACCAGGGTCAGGGCGATCGCGAACCGCAGCGCCCCGAAGATCGTCGCCGGGGAGGCGCGAGCGTAGCTACGGAAGGCGCCGAGCGCCGCGATCCTGGTGGCGGGAGGATCCAGTTGCACCGCTGCCAGCGCCGCCTCCATCTTCGGATCCACCGCATGGGGGTCGCGCGCTGCCGATTCCTCCTCGCCGCCGGTCCCGACCTCCTCCAGCGCCTCTTCGCGGATCGCCCCGGCGAGATGGGCGGCGTCGGTGCAAAGGGCTTTCAGCTCTTCCTCGTCCTCGAGGAAGCCGCCGCGGCCGACGCAGAGGACGCCGTTGGCGAGCTCGAACCCGAAGTCGTCGGGGCAGCGCTCCAGCCATTGGACGAAAGCCGGCGAGAGCAGCTGCGCCAGCCAGTTTTCGTTGGTCCCCTTGTAGGCGTAGGCGCGGGCGCGCTTGAGCACCTCCGATTTGTCCATGTCGATCGGGGCCATCTCGTCGCCGCCCGCTTGCGGGTCGAGCTGGCTGTCGGGGCCGGAGAAGCCGAGGTAGGGAAGGAAGCCGATGCACTCGGGGATCTCGGTCACGACCAGCGTGAAGGGCCGGCGTTCTTCGTGCGTGTGGTTGTCGGAGTCGGTCGTCTTGTGGACGTAGGCGTAGCGCGCCAGCGTGCCTTCGAGGCCGCCCGGGAGGCTGCCGCTGGCGACTCCCTCGACCTCGCCGCTGCCCTGCGTGAGGGTGCTTCCCTGGGCCGGCAGCGCGGCCGTGGGTGCGTAGGTGAGGCCGTTGGCAGCGGCAAATGCGGCGAGCGGGGGGGACGACACAGCGCGATCCTACGACCCGATTCCGACCGCAACGGCGCGGTTGTGTGCCAGGGTCACCCTGAAACCCCGCTCTTAGCGCAGAGCCGGCGCACCGAGCCGGACTGACGCTCTCGGTAGAGTTAAGGGACACAAGGGCGCCTACCGATAACGAAGGGCGTCTGCCGGTACCAACTCGGGCCAACCGGGTTCGACCAAGAAGAGGTTTTCATTTGTTCGAGC
>JBFXEM010000487.1:0-2509 GCA_050180135.1 Solirubrobacterales bacterium
CACTCGCACGCGGCCTCGAGGTCAGCGACGGAGATGCCGGCGTGCTCGAAGCCCAGCAGCCGGACCGAATCACCCAACGGGGCTGGCCTCGGGGATCGGGGTGCAGATCTCGCGGAACGTGTCGATCTCCTTCAAGCGCGGCAGCACCTGCTCAGCGTAGACCTCGACGTTGCGGCGCGCCACCTCGAACGGCATCCCGCCGAAGTCGAAGATGTTCACGACGCCGCCGGCGTGCAGCGCGCGGGCTCGTTCGATCGTCTCCTCGACCAGTTCGTCGGGCGTGCCGGACATCTGCAGGTCGGCGAGAAAACGCGTGAAGGCGGGTAGTCCGTGCTTCTCGATGTTGCGCCGCAGGCCCGCGTAGTACTCGTACCCGTTGACCGTCTCCAGGCGCGGGTTGGTGAAGTCGTAATGCCGGACCGCCGAGGCCGAGTAGGCCAGCGCATACTCCTCGTGCATCTCCTTGGCGCGCACCGGGTCGGGGTCGACGGAGGTGAAGTTGACCAGCACCGGCTGCGGCGGCTCGTGCCCATTGATCTTCTTGAACAGGTCGCGGTAGGACTCGGTCTCGGCCAGGGTCGTCTCCCACGGCTTCTGAGCGATCAGCATCAGGCCGTAGCCCTGGCGAGCGACGATCTCGGCCGACTCCGGAGAGACGGCGGCGGCGTAGGTGCGACCGCGGAAGCTGGCGTAGGCGGGCGGGTGGATCTCGGCCGGAGGCTGCTTGTAGAGCTCGCCGTCGGCCTCGATCACGCCAGTCTCGAGACTGGCGGATATCGCCGCCGAGTACTCGGTGAAGCGCTGGCGCGACTCCCCCATCTCAAGCCGGAAGTTGTCGAACTCGATCGGGCCGAGCCCACGCCCGACGCCGAGCACGGCGCGGCCCCTGGAGACGGTGTCGAGGAAGGAGATCTCCTCGGCGACGCGGACCGGGTCGTGCCACGGAAGGACCATCACCATCGTGCCGAGCCGGGCCTCCTTGGTCTTCGCCGCGGCATAGGTCAGGAACTGAGCCGGGTTGGGCATCATCTGGTAGTTCGTGAAGTGGTGCTCCGCCGTCCAGATCGACTGGAATCCGCGCGCCTCGGCCTGGTCTAGGAAGCCGAGCTGCTGCGCGTAGACCTCGTGGTCCGTGCGGTCATCTCCGCCCTGGAAGAAGAACCCCATGCCGACATGCATACGTTTGACAGCCTCACTTTCAAATCCTAGTTAGATTAAGAAACAGTAGCAGGCAGCGCGACGCTTTCAAGCTAGGCCGAACGCCAGGACCTGCCGCCGGGCAGCCACTCTTCGGTCTGGGGGCGGATCGCTTCGTTGACGAACTCGGCACGGACGCCGCCGGTTTGAGCGAACCACACACGCTCGCTCCCGTCGGGGCTGAAGAAACGGCCTTCGCACTCCGCCCCGACCGCGCTCTGAGCGGCCTGAGCGGCGGCGGGATCGGGGACCCAGATGCCAACGTGGTGGAAGCCCTCGCCCTGCTCGCCGCCGAAGATCGGACCGCTTCCGGCTTCGATCAGCTCGACGTAGGGCTGGCGCTCGCCGAGCGAGTAGGTGAAGACGACGTCGAAGCCTTCGGCCGCGGGCTCGCGCATCTGCGGGCCGGTCCCTTCGAGCAGCTGCCGGCGCATCGGCTCGCGGAACTCGACCCCGAGAAGCGGTTCGTAGCGCGGCATCGCCTCCTCCAGGTCGGCGACGATGTAGGCGACGTGGTAGACCTCGCCGCTTTTCACAGGACCCCCTCCCGCGGCTCGCCGGCGGCGAGCCAGGTCTCGTAATCAGGGCGCAGGCGGGCGTTGACGCTCTCCACCCGCAGCGGCCCACGACGGGCGTAGAAGACCCGCTCGACCCCATCGGGATCCGCGAAGCTCGCCTCCGTGACCATGCCGCCCGCGACCTGCTCGGCCTTGACGCCCTCGAGGTCGGCGACCCAGTATCCGACGTGGTGCATCCCCTCCCCCTGCTCGCGGCCGAAGAGGCCCGACTCCGCTGCCTCGATCAGCTCCAGGTAAGGGAAGGTCGAGCCGACCGAGAACGCGAAGCGAATCTCGCTCCCGGGCGGGATCGCCCACTCGTCGCCGGCGACCGGCGTCAGCGCCCGCGCCTCCGGAGGCCGGAAGCGCACGCCGAATGCCGATTCAAAACGTGGCAGCGCCTCGTCGAGATCGAAGACGAGGATCCCGTAGTGGTAGGCGAACCTCACGAGAGCGTGATCAGGAGCTCGCCGGAGCGAACGACCCGGGCGCTGGAAGCGGCGTCGATCAGCGTCGTCGCGTAGTCCTCGACGATCACGGCCGGCCCCTCGATCGGCTGCTCGACGGGGAGCCGCTCGCGAGCGTAGACGGGGACGTCGTCGCTTGCGATCGTGTCGAGCAGGACCGGGGATCGCCGCAGCAGCGCGTCCTCGGGCTCGGTGGCGGCGTCGCCCGGACGCAGCGGCTCGCGCCGGGCGACGCCGGTCACCTCCAGCGCGCTGAGCACGATCGGTAGCTCGCCCGCGCTGAACCCG